>NZ_JBNDML010000008.1:0-264256 GCF_050436565.1 Paraburkholderia sp. GAS42
CCTGCCTGCCGGATGACCGCCGTGATTCGCCGATAGCCATACCGGCCACGGTGGGACGCGTAGATCGCCTGGATGCGTTGCTTGAGTGCGGCGTACCGGTCTCCAGCCTGACGCACCTTCTGCTGGTAGTAAAAGGTACTGCGCGCCAATCCCGCCACGTCCAGCAGGATGGCCAATGCATGGTCTTGCCTCAATTCGAGCACTACTTGCGCTTTGCGCGTCGTGTCTGACGTTGCTCCGCCCGAATCAAGGCATCGAGTTTTTTTAGGTAGGCCACCTCCGCGCGCAGGTACTCGTTCTCCTTGAGCAATTGCTCACGGGTACGGCTATCCGGGTCGGCGTCCGGCGGCGTGGGGTGGGCAGGCGGTGAGGTCGTCATCTTTGGGCGACGCCCCTTCGGGCGCGGTAACAATGCAGGGAAACCACCTTCATGATACTGGCGTTCCCAGCGAGCGACTGCGCCGGGATCCTTGATGCCCAGCATTAACCGCAGTTGCGTTCGCGACAGATGCTCCCGTTGCATACGCTCCAGCGCCTCGAGCTTGAATTGCGCGCTGTATTCCGTATGCCCCTTGCGGCGCAGCCCCGCTGGACCGTGCAGCTCGTATTCCGCAATCCATTGCTGCGCGAGAGTACGTGCTACCCCGTACTCTCGCGCCAGGGCACCGGTTCCGATACCTCCTGCCAGGTATCGCCTTACTACTTTGAGTTTGAGCTTCGCGTCGTGCTTCGCCATGAAAAAACCCCAAGGGTCGGATCTATGTCCAACTCTTGGGGTTCAGTTCAGCGCGAGTGGCGCATGCAGCCTTTTTCACACAACCAGCAGATTAACAGGTGAGCTTACTCACCCAGATAAGCAGCCCGCACCTTCGGATCATCGAGCATCTTCTTCGCGTCACCCGTCATCGTGACGAGACCCGAGTCCATCACATAGCCACGATTCGCCGCCTGCAACGCCAGACGCGCGTTCTGCTCGACCAGCAGCACCGTCATGCCTTCGGAGGAAATCGAACGCACCACTTCGAAGATCTTCTCGACCATGATCGGCGACAGACCCATCGACGGCTCGTCCAGCAGCAACAGCTTCGGGCGCGAGATGATCGCGCGCGCCATCGCCAGCATCTGCTGCTCGCCGCCCGAGAGCGTGCCCGCGTACTGCGTCGCACGTTCCTTCAGGCGCGGGAAGAAGCCGAACATGCGATCGACGTCCTTCTTGATGCCATCCGTATCGTTGCGCAGGTACGCGCCCATCTGCATGTTCTCGACAATCGACATGCGTGCGAAGATGCCACGGCCTTCCGGCACCATCGCCAGACCGCGCTTGAGCAGTTCATGCGCCGGCAGCCCCTTGATCGACTGGCCCATGTACTCGATGTCGCCAGCCGAATACGGCTTAAGACCCGTGATGGCCTTCATCGTCGTCGTCTTGCCCGCGCCGTTCGCACCGATCAGCGTGACCAGCTCGCCCTGCGCGACTTCGAGGTCGATGCCCTTGACCGCCTGAATGCCGCCGTAATTGACCTGAAGGCCCTTGATTTTCAACATTGCCGTAGCCATCAGTGGACCCCCGCGCCGAGATAAGCCTCGATCACCTTCGGGTCCTTCTGCACATCATGCGGCAGACCCTCAGCAATCACCTTGCCGTAATCGAGCACTGTCATGCGGTTGCACAGGCCCATCACCAGTTTCACATCGTGTTCGATCAGCAGGATCGTCTTGCCGTCCGAACGGATCTTGTCGAGCAGCTTCGTGAGTTCCACTTTCTCGGTGGCGTTCATCCCTGCAGCCGGCTCGTCGAGTGCGAGCAGCTTCGGATCGGTCGCGAGCGCACGTGCGATTTCCAGACGACGCTGGTGACCGTACGACAGGTTGCGCGACGTGTAGTCCGCGTATTGCAGCACGCCAACGTACTCCAGCAGTTCAAGCGCACGCTCCTTGATCTCGCGCTCTTCCTTGCGCTCGGACGGCGTCTGGAACACCGCGCCCAGCAGACCGTGCTTCGTCCGCACGTGGCGCCCGACCATCACGTTTTCCAGCGCGGTCATGCCGCCGAACAGACGGATGTTCTGGAACGTTCGCGCAATCCCCGCCTTCGCCACCTGATACACCGCAGTCGGCGTGTAGTTCGTGCCATCGAGCCTGAAGTCGCCGGAATCCGGCGTGTACAGCCCCGTGATCACGTTGAAGAAGGTCGTCTTGCCGGCGCCGTTCGGGCCGATCAAACCGTAGATCGTCCCTTCCTCGATCTGCAGACCGACGTCGGAGAGGGCCTGCAGGCCGCCAAAGCGCTTGTTCACGCCCTTGACGGACAAACGGATTTTTTTATCGCTCATATGATTTCTCCTGTGTCGACCCGAGTTAGCGCTTTAGCGCTTACTCGGGTCCCATGCATAGCTGTCGACCCGAGTTGGCGCTTTAGCGCTTACTCGGGTCCCATGGCCTCAGGCACGCACCGGCTTCTTGCCTGCGCGCTTCGCGATTTTCGCAATCTTGTCCTCATGCTTCGGCGACGGCCACAGGCCTTCCGAGCGGTACAGCATGATGAGCACCATCGCGAGGCCGTACAGCAGCTGACGGATCACTTCCGTGTCGACGATTTCGTGACCGAAGATCGCGTTCTGCAGCGGACCCATCGTCGAGCGCAGGAATTCCGGGAACACAGCGAGCAGCACCGCGCCGAGAATCACGCCCGGGATATGGCCCATACCGCCCAGCACCACGCACGCCAGCACCACGACCGATTCCCAGAACGTGAACGATTCCGGCGACACAAAGCCCTGGAACGTGCCGAACATCGCGCCCGACAGGCCGCCAAACGACGCGCCCATCGCAAACGCAAGCAGCTTCACGTTACGGGTGTTGATGCCCATCGCCTTCGCGGCGATTTCGTCTTCGCGGATCGCGGCCCATGCGCGACCGATACGCGAGTGCTGCAGACGCGTACACGTCCAGATCACGACCAGCGAACACAGCACGAACAGGTAGTAATACATGTACACGGACGGGAACGAGAACCCGAGGAACGTGTGCGTCTGCGCGAGGTTGAAGCCCGCGACGTGGATGGGATCGATCCCCGTGATCCCCTTCGGGCCGTTGGTGATGTTCACCGGACGGTCGAGGTTGTTCATGAAGATCCGGACGATTTCCCCGAAACCCAGCGTCACGATCGCGAGATAGTCGCCTCGCAGACGCAGCGTCGGTGCACCGAGCAGGATCCCGAAGATCGCCGCGAGCCCCATCGCGAACGGCACGATGATCCAGATCGGCGTATGCAGGCCGGCCGGGAACAGATGCGCGATCCATTCGAACTGCGAGGTCAGGTGCGGCGAGCTCAGCAGCGCTGCCGAGTAGGCGCCGATCGCGTAGAACGCGATGTAGCCCAAATCGAGCAGGCCGGCGAAGCCGACCACCACGTTAAGACCCAGCGCGAGCATCACATACAGCATCGCGAAGTCGAGCACGCGAACCCAGTAGTTGCCGCCTGCCGCGCCGATGATCATCGGGGCCGCGATCACGAAGATCGCGGTGATGATGCCGACGGTCAGCGTCTTCGTCAGGTTCTTCTCGGGGATGAGCGTCGTCGACGGCTCGATCGGTTGAATTGAGGTCATGTTCTTCTACTCCTTATGCTCGATCCGCGACACGTTCGCCCAGCAGGCCCGACGGACGGAACACCAGCACGATGATCAGCACGATGAATGCGAACACGTCCTGGTAGTTACTGCCGAATACACCACCGGTCAGGTTGCCGATGTAGCCCGCACCGAGCTGTTCGATCAGCCCGAGAAGCACGCCACCGACCATCGCGCCGCCAAGGTTGCCGATCCCGCCCAGCACCGCCGCGGTAAAGGCCTTCAGGCCGGGGATGAAGCCCATGTAGAAGTGCGCGTTGCCGTATTCGGACGCGATCATCACGCCAGCCAGCGCGGCAAGCGCCGAGCCGATCATGAACGTCGCCGAGATCACGAAGTTCGGGTTCACGCCCATCAGGCTCGCGACGTTCGGGTTCTCGGCGATCGAGCGCATTGCACGGCCGAGCTTTGTCTTGTGCACGAGCAGCAGCAGGCCGCCCATCACGAGGAACGCCACCACGATGATCACGATTTCAGTCACCGAGATCACGGCGCCAGGCGTCGTATCGGTGGCCTTGATCACGTTGATCGGATCGGTGGGCAGCAACTGCGGGAACGGCAGCGGGTTACGCGACCAGATCATCATCGCGAGCGTCTGCAAGAGGATCGACACGCCGATGGCGGTGATCAGCGGTGCAAGACGCGGCGCCTTGCGCAACGGACGGTAGGCGACCCGCTCGATCGTGTAGCCCACCACCGCGCACACGACGGCGGCGATGATCAACGCGATGCAGAGCGTGGCCGCGTTGCCGAGGCCAGGGAAGTGGTTCTGCAGCACGCCGATGGCTGAGAGCGCAACCATCGCGCCCACCATCAACACATCGCCGTGCGCGAAGTTGATGATGCCCAGAATGCCGTAAACCATCGTGTAGCCCAGTGCGATGATGGCGTAGACACTGCCAAGCACCAGTCCGTTGAGGATCTGCTGGATGAAGATATCCATTTAATGCTCCTTAGCCCGTGCGACTGGATTCGCGCTCGTCATCCGGCCGGTGGGCGAGGATGCATCACGGAATCGCAACGGCACTGCGGGTACTGATAAAAGACCGGTAAGGGTTATCCGCTCCGGATTCGCGTGGCGACTGTGTTGCAGCAGCCGGCTCGTCCGATGCGGATGCAAAAACGGCACCGTTAGGTGGTTCGGTGCCGTCAGGCTATGACTATCCCGTCATCACATCTTCACGACGTCGAGAACCGCTTTCTTGCCGTCCTTGAAGTCGTAAAGCGTAATGGCGCCCTCTTTCAAATCACCCTTGTCGTCGAATGCGATGTGGCCGATTACACCGTTGTAATCGGTAGAGGGCATCGCAGCCAGCACCTTGGGCGCGTCGATCGAATTGGCGCGCTTCATTGCATCGACGATCACGTACACAGCGTCATACGTGAACGGTGCGTAAATCTGCACCGGCGTGTGGAAGCGGTCGTCGTACTTCTTCGCGAAGTCCGCTCCCTTGTCCATCTTCGAAAGCGCCAGTCCCGCTTCCGAACAGACCAGGTTCTGCACGGCGGTTCCCGCCAGCTCCCCTACCTTGTCGGTACACACACCGTCGCCGCCAAGGATTTTTGCCCTGATTCCGAGCGCCGCCGCCTGCTTCGTGAACGGCCCGCCCGTTGCATCCATGCCGCCGTACATGATCACGTCCGGCTGAACACTCTTGATCTTCCTGAGGATGGTTCCAAAGTCCACGGTCCGCTCAGACGTGGCTTCGCGCGCAACAATCTTCGCGCCGCTTGCCACGACTGTCTTCGCAAACTCATCGGCCAGTCCCTTGCCGTAGACGGTCGCATCGTCCACGATCGCGATGCGTTTCGCGCCGAGCGTCTTCGTCGCGTAGTTGGCAAGCGCCGGGCCCTGCTGCGCGTCGGTCCCGACCACGCGATACGTCGTCTTGAAACCTTGCTGCGTGTAACCCGGATTCGTCGTCGACGGCGAGATCTGCACGATGCCTGCATCGCTATAGATCTTCGACGCCGGAATCGAAACGCCTGAATTCAGGTGCCCGACCACCGCGACGACATGATCGCCGACGAGTTTTTCCGCAACTTCCGTGCCCACTTTCGGGTCCGCAGCGTCGTCCTGCGCGTCGAGTTCAAGGTGAATCCGGCGGCCATCGATGGTCAGACCCTGAGTATTGATCTCTTCGACCGCGAGGCGCGCACCGTTCTCGTTATCCTTGCCGAGGTGCGCAATGCCGCCCGTCAACGGCGCGGCATGACCGATCTTGACGATAGTCGCATCGCTGGCGGGCGCAGCCGCTGCCGGCGCAGCCGAAGCAGCCGTGCCCGCCTCGCCATCACTCTTCTTGCTGCACGCGGCCAGCAGCGCAACCGCGGCTGCGACGGTCACAACGTGAGCAAACTTGACTCGCATTAAATAGGTCTCCTGCGCCTTGCAAAATCCAATGTCTGGGGCCCGGAGGCCCTGAGAACGCGCGCATTGTAACTCCAATTATGCGATAGGCAATATTGTTGAACCGGCAGGGTTTTCCTGCATTGCAACCGTATTTTGGGATCAATAGTGGTGAATTGGCGCAACCCGGTTGCGACATTTATCCGTGCATCAGTTGCACCAGCATCGCCGCCCCGGGCATCAAGTGTTGCAGCAATCTTTTTTGACGCCTGATGCCAGCGCGCTTCTATTGGATTTGCGATTTATCTGTAAGGCCGATTCCGCCGCACTATGTTGGTGCAATTAATCGTACTTGATCGATTCGTTTGATACGAAATTGGGGCTCAATCGTAATTGGCGGCGAAAAAATTTATCAAAAAATATGCG
Source organism: Paraburkholderia sp. GAS42 (assembly GCF_050436565.1). NCBI lineage: Bacteria > Pseudomonadati > Pseudomonadota > Betaproteobacteria > Burkholderiales > Burkholderiaceae > Paraburkholderia > Paraburkholderia sp. GAS42. The sequence continues at coordinate 6,409 of NZ_JBNDML010000008.1, forward strand.
GAAATTTGCGTGCCGAGGTCTTCGATCGATGCTTTTGACGTGGTGTGGCACTATTTTTCGAAAGCCGTCGCCTGTCGGCGGAAGATAAAAAAAACGCGCCCTGGTGGACGCGTTTTGTTGTGCAGCCAGACGAAACCGGGGTCAGGCCGGCAGCCCCAGCCCGCGCGGCAGCGGAAACGCGATGTTTTCTTCGATGCCTTCAAGTGCGCGCACGTTGCGCACACCCAGTTCGTGTAGACGCGCGATCACGGCCTGCGCGAGCGCCTCCGGCGCCGACGCGCCAGCGGTCACGCCAATCCGGCGCTTGCCTTCGATCCAGGCCGGATCGATCTGCGTCGGCGAATCCACCATATAGGAAGGAATGCCGCGCTTTTCGGCCACTTCGCGCAACCGGTTCGAGTTCGAACTGTTCGGGCTGCCCACCACGATCACGACGTCGCATTGCGGCGCCATGAACTTCACCGCATCCTGACGGTTCTGCGTCGCGTAACAGATATCCTGCTTCTTCGGCTCGCGGATCGCCGGATACTTCGCCTTCAGCGCGGCGATGATTTCGGCCGCGTCATCGACTGAAAGGGTGGTCTGCGTGACAAACGCAATACGCTCCGGGTCTGGCAGCGCAAGCGCCTGCACGTCGTCGATGTCTTCGACGAGATGCATGCCTTCGCCAGCCTGCCCCATTGTGCCTTCGACTTCAGGGTGACCCTTGTGGCCGATCATTACGATATCGAACCCATCGGCGCGCATCTTCGCGACCTCGATGTGCACCTTGGTCACGAGCGGACAGGTCGCGTCATACACGCGCAGCCCGCGCGACTCGGCTTCCGTGCGCACCGCCTTCGACACGCCGTGCGCGCTGAAGATCACCGTATTGCCAGCCGGTACTTCCTCGAGCTGCTCGATAAAGATCGCGCCCTTCTTGCGAAGGTCCTCGACAACATAGGCGTTGTGGACAATTTCGTGGCGCACATAGATCGGCGAGCCATGCAGCTTGATGGCGCGCTCGACGATTTCGATCGCGCGATCGACGCCTGCGCAAAACCCGCGCGGCTGCGCCAGCAGGATTTCGGCTTCGGCCAGAGTCGTATCCGTGATGCTCATGTTTACAGGATTCCGATGATTTTCACTTCGAACGCCAGCGCCTGGCCAGCGAGCGGGTGATTGAAATCGAACAGGGCGGACGTTTCGCCCACTTCCTTCAGCACGCCCGCATAGCGTCCGCCGCCAGGCGCATTGAATTCGACGAGATCGCCGGGAGAAAAATCCTCACCAATCATGCTGTTTTCGCGCAGGGTGGCGAGCGACACGCGCTGGATCAACTCCGGATTGCGCGGGCCGAAGGCCTGCCCCGGTGCTAGCTGAAAGGCCGAATGGTGGCCGACCCTCAATCCCAGCAGAATATCTTCCAGTGGCGGCGCCAGCTGGCCCGCGCCCAGCAGCAGCGTGGCGGGCTTCTCGGTGAAGGTATTGATGATCTCGGCGCCATCGGCGAGTGAGAGCCGGTAGTGAAGCGTGACGTGCGAACCCGGTTTCACTTCGGAAATGTCGATGATGCTCATGCAGTACTCGTTCGGTCGACGCGCTGCGCGTGCGCCAGGGGCGCGATGCGCGCGGTGGCAACGGAAGTGCCGTGCGCAAAGGCACTATTGTAAGCCACATATCCAGTGGCGGTCGTGCGCTTCCCCGCATGCCGCCAGCAACGGCCGCACAGGCGGCCTCTCCCGAAGGACGACATCATGCATGACACCGATGACCTCACGATGTCCAGCGACCTCACCATCGAAGCCCCGCCCGGGCCGGCCGCGCCGAGCCGCTGCAGCGACTGGCCTTCGCGCGACATGCCGCGTGAGCGCCTCCTGGAAGCGGGCCCGGGCGCATTGTCGGATACGGAATTGATCGTGCTCGTGCTTGGCTCAGGGCTGCCTGGACAGAACGTCTTCGAGCTGGCGCGGGCGCTGCTGGCCCGTTTCGGCTCATTGCGCGCGATGCTCGACGGCACGCCAGCCGATTTTGACGGCCTGCGCGGCATCGGGCCGGCCAAGACCGCACAGCTACTCGCCATCGTCGAAATGGCGCGCCGCGGGCTGGCCGAAAAAATGCGCGAGCGGCCGCTGATCGATTCGCCTGGCGCAGTCGAAGATTACCTGCGGCTACTGATCGGCGCACGGCCGTATGAAGTGTTCGTCTGCCTTTTCATGGACGCGCGACACAGACTGATCCGCTCGGAAGAAAGTTCGCGCGGCTCGCTCACTCGCATCGCGGTCTATCCACGCGAAATCGTGCGTCGGGCGCTCACATTGAATGCGGCGAGCCTGATCGTGGCGCATAATCACCCCTCCGGCGCCGTCAAGCCCAGTGCCAGCGACCGTCGCCTCACGCGTGTCCTCCGTGAGACGCTGGCTCTGGTGGATGTGCAACTGATCGATCATCTTGTGATTGGCGTGCACGAAACGTTCTCCTTTGCCCGCGCCGGATGGGCCTGAACGCCTTTTTGCGACCCTGCAAGGGCGTCGCGGACAGGCGTCACAGCCTGTTGGCAGCCGCAAATAAGGTTTGATTTATCGGGTTTTTTCCTGCTAGAATCACGGTTTGCCTGTTTCCAACCCTGTTCCGAAGCCACCAAGGCCTTCCGGGAAGCGCCGAACGATCTCAAGCATCGCTCTTCTTTCCTGGATACTTTCACGGCGTTCGAACTCAGAATTAGCGTATTAGGAGTGCTCTCATGGCACGCGTATGCCAAGTAACTGGGAAAGCGCCGATGAGCGGCAACAACGTTTCCCACGCGAACAACAAGACCAAGCGTCGTTTTCTCCCGAATCTGCAGAACCGCCGTTTCTGGGTCGAAAGCGAAAACCGTTGGGTGCGTCTGCGCGTCTCGAACGCCGGTCTGCGCCTGATTGACAAGAACGGTATCGACACCGTGCTCGCAGATCTGCGCGCACGCGGCGAAGCCTAAGGAGTAGATCATGGCAAAAGGCGCACGCGACAAGATCAAGCTGGAATCGACCGCTGGTACGGGTCACTTCTACACCACCACGAAGAACAAGCGCAATATGCCGGAAAAGATGGCGATCATGAAGTTCGATCCCGTCGTCCGCAAGCACGTTGAGTACAAGGAAACCAAGATCAAGTAATCTTGCTTTCCGTTGTTCGACGACGGTTTGACGACAAAAAGCCTCGCACCTGTGCGGGGCTTTTTGTTTTTCCGCGCCCGCACTCCCCTTCCGATACGGTCGTTCTTCGTTAGCCGTTCGGCCAGCTTTCCCTCCAGTTGCGCGACGCGGTATCCTCTAATGCTTACCGACATGCCATTTGGCGCGTTCACGTCGCAAACAAGAGAGAAAGAGACACGGAGAGGCAGGACATGAATTTCGATGTAGCGATTGTCGGCAGCGGGCTGGCTGGTCTGAGCGTCGCGCTGAATCTCGCCGAGACGCGGCGCGTCGCCGTCATCGCCAAACGCTCAATGACCGAAGGCGCCAGCGACTGGGCGCAAGGCGGCATTGCCGCAGTGCTCGATTCCGCGGATAGCGTCGAGAATCACGTCAGCGACACGTTGATCGCCGGAGGTGGCCTCTGCGACGAAGCCGCTACCCGCCACATCGTCGAGCACGGGCGCACGGCCATCGAGTGGCTGATCGCGCAGGGCGTGCCATTCACCAAAGACGACGCGGCAGAACTGGGATTCCACCTGACGCGTGAAGGCGGCCACAGCCATCGCCGCATCATTCATGCCGCAGACGCCACCGGCCACGCCGTGGTCACGACGCTCAGCGAGCGCGTGCGCCACCATCCGAATATCACGCTGCTCGAAGACCACTGCGCGATCGACCTGATTACCTCAGACCGGCTCGGCCTGCCAGGCCGGCGCTGTCACGGCCTGTACGCGCTCGATATCGCGAGTGGCCGCACCGTGACCATCGAGGCACCCCACACCGTCCTCGCGACGGGCGGAGCGGGCAAAGTCTATCTGTACACCACCAACCCCGACACGGCGACGGGAGACGGCACAGCGATGGCATGGCGCGCAGGGTGTCGCGTGTCGAATATGGAATTCATCCAGTTTCATCCGACCTGTCTGTTCCATCCGTACGCGAAGTCGTTTCTGATTTCCGAAGCCGTGCGCGGCGAAGGTGGTATTTTGAAGCTGCCCGACGGCACCCGCTTCATGCCGAATCACGACGAGCGCGCTGAACTGGCACCGCGTGACATCGTCGCGCGTGCGATCGACTTCGAAATCAAGAAGCGCGGCATTGACTGCGTCTACCTGGACATCAGCCATCAGCCAGCTGCGTTCCTGCAGGAACACTTTCCGACCATCCTTGCGCGCTGCCTCGAATTCGGCATCGACATCACGAAAGAGCCCATCCCGGTCGTACCGGCGGCCCACTATACGTGCGGCGGCATCGTGACCGATCTTGCCGGGCGCACCGATCTGGCCGGTCTGTACGCGGTCGGCGAGACCTCGTGTACCGGCCTGCACGGCGCGAACCGGCTGGCCAGCAACTCACTGCTGGAATGTCTGGTTATCGGCAGATCTGCGGCGGCGGCGATCGAGGAGGAAGGGTTCGGTGCGGCCGTCCACGCGCCACTGCCCGATTGGGACGAAAGTCGGGTCTCGGATCCCGACGAAGAAGTCGTCGTCGCACATAACTGGGACGAACTGCGGCGACTGATGTGGAATTACGTCGGCATCGTGCGCACCGACAAGCGGCTTGCGCGCGCAAAGCATCGGCTGGCGCTGCTGCGCGACGAGATCCACGAGTACTACGCGAACTTCAAGGTGAGTCGCGATCTGCTTGAACTGCGCAATCTGGTCGACGTGGCCTCGCTGATCGTCGATAGCGCGCGTTCGCGTCGCGAAAGCCGCGGCCTGCACTTCAGCCGCGACTGGCCGGCGGCGCTGCCAAAAGCACTTCCCACGGTGCTCTCACCGGAACGCGTACCGAATCGCACGATTTGAGGCGCAAAAAAACCCGCAGCGATGCGGGTTTTTTTACGGCCAACGCGAATTGGTCGAATCAGAGCAATCGCATCGAGTAGTCGGTCGCCCGGACGTCCTTCGTGAGCGCACCGATCGACACGCGATCGACACCGGTTTCCGCAATGGTTCGTACCGTGTCGAAATTCACGCCGCCTGAGACTTCAAGCACTGCGCGGCCCGCAGTGATACGAACGGCATCTCGCATTGCGTCGAACGTGAAGTTATCGAGCAGGATCGACTGGGCGCGATGCGCAAGCGCCGTCTCTAGTTGCGCGAGCGTCTCGACCTCGATCTGGATCGGCACGCCCGCGTTCAATGCAAGCGCCGCGTTCATCGCCAAACCGACACCGCCGGCTGCGGCGATATGGTTTTCCTTGATCAGAATGCCATCGTACAACGCGATCCGCTGGTTCGCGCCGCCGCCAACCCGCACCGCATACTTCTGCGCGAGCCGCAGACCCGGTAGCGTCTTGCGCGTATCAAGAATGCGCGTGTGCGTATGAGCGATCGCGTCCACGTAGCGCCGCGTCACAGTGGCAACGCCCGACAGCAGTTGCAGGAAGTTCATCGCATTGCGCTCGGCCGTCAGAAGTGCGCGCGCCGGCCCGCGCATTTCGCACACCGTCGTGTCGGCTGTCATGCGATCGCCTTCGCGATAACGCCATTTCACGCCGATACGCGGGTCGACCCGATGCATGACCTCGATGAACCACGACACACCGCACAACACAGCATCTTCGCGCACGATGATCCGCGCATCGCGCAGATCATCGGCGGGCACGAGCAGGCCGGTCAGATCACCGTCGCCGACGTCTTCGGCAAGTGCATCGGTGACATTGCGAACAATCGCCGCATCAAAAGCGTCGCCGTACTGGGCGCGGATTTCCGCGAAGAGCGGAGAAATCGCCTCCGACCAGGCAAATTCAGACGCGCCCATCATGCCGCCCCTACATTCGAAAACAACGATGTATCGCGCGCGAGATCGCCACTCGCCTGCACGCGCTTCTTATGCTGCGCGGCGAATGCAAGCATCCGGTCGATCGGCAGACGCGCACGCTCGCCAATCGCGCGATCTACGGCAATCTCGTTGTGCCCGCGCTCCAGCACATCGGCGAGATTGACAAGACCGTTCATCGCCATCCATGGGCAATGCGCGCAGCTTTTGCAGGTCGCGCTATTGCCGGCCGTCGGCGCTTCGATGAACGTTTTGCCGGGTGCCGCGAGCCGCATCTTGTGAAGGATGCCCAGATCAGTCGCAACAATAAAGTGCGTTGCATCGAGACGTTTCGCGGCGTCGATCAGCTGCGTGGTCGAGCCGACGACATCTGCCTGCGCGACCACACCCTCTGGCGACTCCGGATGCACCAGCACCTTCGCGCCGGGATACTCGGCGCGCAGCAAATCGAGTTCGATACCTTTGAATTCGTCGTGAACGAGACAGGAACCCTGCCACAGCAGCATGTCGGCGCCGGTCTTCTTCTGGATATAGCCGCCGAGGTGGCGATCCGGTGCCCAGATGATCTTTTCGCCGCGTGCGTGCAGATCGGCGACGATTTCGAGCCCGATCGACGACGTCACCATCCAGTCCGCGCGCGCCTTCACGGCCGCACTGGTATTCGCATAGACGACCACGGTGCGATCCGGATGCGCATCGCAGAATGCGGAAAACTCGTCGACGGGACAGCCGAGATCAAGCGAACAGGTCGCATCGAGATCCGGCATCAGAATGCGCTTATCCGGACTCAGAATCTTCGCCGTCTCGCCCATAAAACGCACGCCGGCAACGACCAGCGTCTGCGCTTCGTGATCACGGCCGAAGCGCGCCATCTCCAGCGAATCGGCGACGCAACCGCCTGTCTCGTCGGCCAGTTCCTGCAGTTCGGCGTCCACGTAGTAGTGGGCGACGAGCACCGCCTTTTCGCGCGCGAGCAGCGCACGGATGCGCGCTTTCAGCACAACTTTCTCTTCCGCCGAGGGCACGTCGGGTACTTTCGCCCATGCCTGACCGACGCCGCACGTCAAACCCTGCGTCTGCGGCCGGTCGTATTCGACGCTCCTGATTACCTGATTCATGATCTCCTCTGCCCTGCTGATCTGGCGCCACGTACATGGCGTACGTTTTCGGCGGCCCAAAAAGCAAAACCCCGCCAACGCGGGGTTCTGTGACGTTCCGAAATTTTAAAGTATTTCGGGATCAGCCGGGATCAGGCATAACGACGAAGTCGCAGCGCAAATTCCTGGAGCGCCTTGATGCCGCTTTGTTCGGCACGATGGCACCAGTCCTGCAACTGCACCAGCAACTGTTCGCGTGAAGCATTCGACCGTTCCCACATCGCCGCGAGTTCGCTACGCAGCTCGATATACGTGCGCAGTTTCTGGCTGTTCGCGAAGATCTGCGGAAGCTGACGCTTCTGCGGTTCGTCCAGCCCGTCTTCTTCCTTGTGGACCCACTTGCGTGCGCCGCGCATCAATTGATACTTTTCACGCGCACCCACTTCCTTCAGGTGCGCCATTTCCTGGCGATACGCGCGCTTGAGCGCCTTGCCGTAGCGGGCCATCACTTCGTAACGGTTCGCGAGCACGGCCTGCAGCGTGTCCTGGTCGAGTACCAGCTTGCCCGACGTGAGACGCGGCGTCGGGGCAATTTTCTTCACCTTTGCCAGCTTGAATGCCGACATGATGCGGATGTACATCCAGCCAATGTCGAACTCGTACCACTTGTTCGACAGCTTCGCAGACGTCGCGTATGTGTGATGGTTGTTATGCAGCTCTTCGCCGCCGATCAGGATGCCCCACGGAAAGATGTTCGTGCTTGCGTCCGCGGAGTTGAAGTTGCGGTAACCCCACCAGTGCGCGAGACCGTTGACAACGCCTGCGGCCCAGAACGGAATCCAGATCATCTGCACAGCCCAGATGGTCAGGCCGACGATGCCGAACAGCGCGACATTCAACACCATCATCAGGCTGATGCCGAGAATCGGGTACTTCGTGTACACGTTGCGTTCAATCCAGTCATTCGGCGTGCCGTGGCTGAACTTGCGCAGCGTTTCTTCGTTCTTCGCTTCGGCGCGATACAGTTCCGCGCCTTCGAGCAGCACCTTCCAGATACCGCGCGTCTGCGGGCTGTGCGGATCTTCTTCGGTCTCGCACTTCGCGTGATGCTTGCGGTGAATCGAGGCCCACTGTGCCGTCAGCATGCCTGTGGTCATCCACAGCCAGAAACGGAAAAAGTGACTGACGACGGGATGCAGGTCAAGCGCACGGTGCGCCTGGCAGCGGTGAAGATAGACAGTCACGCCAATGATGGTGACGTGCGTCACCGCCAGCGTGTAAAGCACGAGTTGCCACCACGAAAGACGAAGCAGTCCGTGGGCAAGAAAGTCGAGCAGGGAGTTCAACAAGTCAATTTACCTGTGTGACGTGCGACATCGACCGAAAGGGCCCATGTCAAGAAAGTGAAAGCATGCATCAGGATTCGACGGCATTTTACTAGAACCGTTCCAAGTGTTTGTAACAAATGAGGATTTTTTTGTAGCACCGCAAAGAATATGCAGTTTGAAAGCCCAGGTTCCAGGTAAATCGGAGGACAGATGGAGGGCGGCAACGCCGCCCAGCCCTATCAGGCGCCGTTGTCGCCTTTATGTATCGTTTCACCGGTCAGATTTACTGCATGCGACAGCATGTCGCTGGCGCCGCCGACGATCCGCACTTCGCGTTGCGCGAATGGGATGGAAATGCCGTTCGCCGCAAAGAGCCGCCAGATGTTCAGGTTGATCGCCGAGCGTACGCCCGCGGTTCCCTGCGCCGCATTTTCGATCCAGAAGCCCAGTTCGAGATTGACGCCGTCTGTGCCGAAGCCGACCAGATAAGGCGTCGGCGCGGGCTCCTGCAGCACGCGCGGCACGTCCTTCGCGGCTTCGACCAGCAGCGCCATCGCCTTGTCGATATCGGACGTGTAGGCAATCTGCACCGCCGCCTTCGCGTGACCGCGCGTCAGATACGACGACTGGTTCTGTACGACATCCGTGATGAGCTTTTCGTTTGGAATCAGCGTTTCGATGCCGTCCAGTCCGCGCACCACCGTATAACGCGTGCGGATCTGCGTGACCATGCCCTGCAGTCCGGTGACGTTGATCGTGTCGCCGATGCGAAGCGACCGGTCGATCAGGATGATGAAGCCCGACACGTAGTTGCTCGCGATCTTCTGCAGGCCAAACCCCAGCCCGACGCCGAGCGCGCCGCCAAATACGCCCAGCACGGTCACGTCGATGCCGACGAGCGAGAGACTGACCAGCACCGCCGCCAGCATCAGCAGCGCGCGTCCGACGCGCACCAGCACGACCTTCAGGTTCGCATCGAGCGTGGTCGAACGCGTCAGGCGGTCTTCGAATGCCGAGCCGAGCCACATGGCGACAATCATCGTCACGCAGACCCACAGCAGCCCCGTCGACAGCGACAGCAGCGTCATATGCGCATTCGCAACGCGGAATTTCACGCTGCCCATCCACGCGAGCACGGCGTCCTGAATGCCCATCACGGTCAGCACCATGCCGATCCACACGACGACCGACACCACCTTCTCGACGAGAAACAGCAGACCGTGCGCCTCGCCGTCGCTGCTGAAGACGCGTCGCGCGAAGTAGAACACGATGTAGATCAGGGCAATGCCGAAGAGCGGTACCAGCGCGAGGTCGAGCAGCGCCGTGTGCATGAAATGCGCGGTGATCGTGCTCGCGATCCACACAAACACGCCGCCAACCAGCGGAAAGAACGCCTTGTTAAGGCTCTCCGCGCCGAAACGCAGCTTCTGGTAGCGCGTCTGGCGTCGCAGGTCGAGCGTGCGGCGCAACAGCCGCGCGACGAGCCACGCGGCGGCGAGCGTGCCCACCAGGATTGCCGCCTGCCACAGGATCACCGGCTGACCGAAGTCGCGCACGATGTCGCCGAACATGTGAGAAAAAAGACGTTCTTCCATGGATATCATTGCCCGTCCGGCGCCCTGCCGCGCGCGTCATGCGGCGGCGGAGGCCATCGGGGTCACTCGGTCGCGTCGGTCGCGGGAGCGGCGTCAGCCACCGCGGCAGCAGCGGGCGCCCTGCGTTCCAGCACAGCGGCGAAGAAGCCGTCGGTCGCGTGAAGATGCGGCCACAGCGACAGGTAGTCGCCCATCGGCATGTCGACGCGTTGTTCAGCCAGCACTTCGCCGGCCGGAATCAGCACGAAATCCGGATGGGCGTCGAGGAACTGCTTCACGATCGCTTCATTCTCGGCTTCGAGAATGCTGCACGTCGCGTAGACGAGCCGGCCGCCCTTCTTCACGAGACGCGCCGCGCTCGCCAGAATCGACGCCTGCTTCGGCGCGAGTTCGGCGACCGAATCCGGCGACTGGCGCCACTTCAGATCCGGATTGCGACGCAACGTGCCGAGGCCGCTGCAAGGCGCATCGACCAGCACGCGGTCGATCTTGCCCGCGAGACGCTTGATCTTCGCGTCGTGTTCGCTGTCGATCAGTACCGGGTTCACATTCGACAGGCCGCTTCGCGCGAGGCGCGGCTTCAGCTTGGCGAGACGTCGCTCGGAGATATCGAACGCGTAGAGACGGCCCGTCGAGCGCATCGCGGCGCCGAGCGCGAGCGTCTTGCCGCCGGCGCCCGCGCAGAAGTCGACGATCATCTCGCCGCGCTTCGGCGCGACGAGCGAACACAGCAACTGGCTGCCTTCGTCCTGCACTTCGACCCAGCCATTCTGGAACGCGTCGAGCTTCGTGAGCGGCGGCTTGCCGACCACGCGCACGCCGAACGGCGCGAACGGCGTCGCGCCGGCTTCGATACCGGCCTTGCCGAGCGCTTCGAGCAGTTCGTCACGGCTCGCCTTGATGGGGTTCGCGCGCAGATCCAGCGGTGCCGGGTAATTCAGTGCCGCGGCCAGTTGCGCCAGTTCCGCGGGTTCGAAGCGCGTCGAGAGCGCCTGATAGATCCAGTCAGGCAGATTCAGGCGAATCCGCAGCGGCAGGCTTTCCGGGTCGATCTTCGCGACGTGTTCGAGCCACGTCGATTCGGCTTCGGAGACGAACGGCTTCAGCGCCGAACGCCCCGCCGTCTGCATCAACCCGAGCAGCGCAAGACGCCGCGCCGGGCTGCCCGTGCCGCTTTCGGCCAGATGCGCGAATTCCATCCGGCGACGTAGTACCGCGAAGACGGCTTCGGCGATCACGCCGCGCTCGCCGTGTCCGAGCTTCGGATGCGCGCGGAAAAAGCGGCTCGTAGCGGCGTCCGCGGGGCCCGCGAACTTCAGCACGTCCGCGAGCAGCGTTTCAGTCTGTCCAATCAGAAAACCATGTAGCCTCATACGCCCTCCCCGGCGGTTTGACCGGCGAAGAGCCATTGGGGCTCCGGCGGCGTAAGCGTGACGCGCAGGCCATCGAGGGCAAGACGCCCTTCGACAAACCAGCGTGCGGCACGCGGATAAATGACATGTTCGGTGGCAAGCACGCGCGCGGCCAGCGCCGCGGCGTCGTCGCCGGCCAGCACGGGCACCGCCGACTGAATGACGATCGGCCCATGATCAAGCTGCGACGTGACAAAATGCACCGACGCGCCGTGCAGACGGACGCCGGCGTCGAGCGCCTGCTGATGGGTTTTCAGGCCCGGGAAGCTCGGCAGCAGCGAAGGATGCACGTTCAGCATCCGGCCTGCGTAACGGTCGACGAAACCGGGTGTCAGCACACGCATGAAGCCGGCGAGCGCCAGCAGATCGGGCGAAAAGCGGTCGATTTCGAGTGCAAGCGCGGCGTCGAACGCCTCGCGGTCAGGAAACTGGCGGTGGTCGACGACCACCGTGGCAATGCCTTGCGACGCCGCGAAAGCAAGACCCGCGGCGTCTGGACGGTTGGCAATCACGGCGGCGACCTCAGCCGGCCAGCGCTCGCGCGAACACGCGCGGACAATGGCTTCCATGTTGCTTCCCCGTCCGGAAATCAGGATGACGAGTTTTTTCATCCGCGGATTTTAACATTCGAGGGGCCCGCAAACCGGCCCGCGCCGCCGTGCCGGCTCCCGAGCGTTTATAATCGTTTGTTTTGCGGCATCTGGCCCACTCTACTCAAACTCGCCACACCCGCTATCGTGAGAGTCTTCCGCGGTCTTCCCAATGCCGAAAGCCGTGCGCCCTGCGCACTGACCATCGGCAACTTCGACGGTGTCCACCGCGGCCATCAGGCTTTGCTCGCGCACGTCCGCGCGGCCGCCGATGCACGCGGCCTGCCCGTCTGCGTGATGACCTTCGAGCCGCACCCACGCGAATTCTTCAATCCGGCCGGCGCGCCGCCCCGTATCGCGATGCTGCGTGACAAGCTCGAAGCGCTGCGCATGAACGGCGTCGACCGCGTTGTCGTCGAGCATTTCAACCACACGTTTGCGAGCCAGTCGCCGGACACGTTCGTCGAGCGGATCATCGTCAACGGTCTGCACGCGCGCTGGGTGATGATCGGCGATGACTTCCGCTACGGCGCGAAGCGCGCCGGCGATTTCAATTCGCTGAAGGCGGCGGGCGAGCAGCACGGTTTCGAAGTGGAACAGATGGCGACGGTGGCCGATCCGTCGGGTGCGCGCATTTCCAGTTCCGGCGTGCGCACGGCGCTGGTGTCGGGCGATCTCGATTCGGCACGCGCGGCGCTCGGCCGCGATTACCTGATCAGCGGACACGTCGTGCACGGTATGAAGCTCGGCCGCGATCTCGGCTTTCCCACGCTGAACCTGCCGATTGCCCACAAGCGGCCGGCGCTGGCGGGCATCTTCATCGTACGTGTGCATGGCGTCGAAGCGGAGCCGCTGCCGGGCGTCGCAAGCCTTGGCCTGCGTCCGACCGTCGACGATTCCGGCCGCGTGCTGCTCGAAGTCCACCTGCTCGACTGGCACGGCGACGCGTATGGCAAACCCGTGCGCGTCGAATTCCTGAAGAAGCTGCGCGACGAGGAGAAATACGTCGACCTCGAAACGCTGACCGTTGCGATCTCGCGCGACGTCGCCAATGCGCGTGCGTGGTTTGCCGCCGTTGGCGCATGTGCGCCGGGCAGCCGGTCGACCGGCTTCGCCACCTCGGCCACCGACCGAATTAGATAACCGCCGCGGTACGTGCGGCTGCAGGCGCAGCACGTACCCTCGCCGCGCGCACCGGACAGCGCCAGTCGCCCATGCGACCAGCCTGCCTGAAGCGCGCCACGCCCCGCGTACTCCGCGATACACAGCATTCACCGCGACCTGATCATGAGCAACAAGAAAGCCGATTCGAAACCGCAGTCCCGCTACCCGGTCAACCTGCTCGACACGCCGTTCCCGATGCGCGGCGACCTGCCCAAACGCGAACCCCAATGGGTCAAGGAATGGCAGGAACGCAAGATCTACGAAAAGATCCGCGCCGCCAGCAAGGGCAGAACAAAGTTCATCCTGCACGACGGCCCGCCGTATGCGAACGGCGACATCCACCTCGGCCACGCGGTGAACAAGATCCTGAAGGACATGATCGTCAAGGCGCGCAATCTCGCAGGCTTCGACGCGGTCTATGTGCCGGGCTGGGATTGCCACGGCATGCCGATCGAAATCCAGATCGAAAAGCAGTTCGGCAAGTCGCTGCCGGCTATCGAGGTGATGCAGAAGGCGCGCGCCTACGCGGGCGAGCAGATCGAGAAGCAGAAGCTGGGCTTCCGGCGTCTGGGTGTGCTCGGCGACTGGGACAACCCGTACAGGACGATGAACTTCACCAACGAAGCCGGCGAAATCCGCGCGCTCGCGAAGATCATCGAGAAGGGCTACGTGTTCCGCGGTCTGAAGCCGGTGAACTGGTGTTTCGACTGCGGCTCGGCGCTGGCCGAAGCGGAAGTCGAATACAACGACAAGACCGACCCGACGATCGATGTTCTCTTCAGTTTCGCCGAGCCGGAGAAAACCGCGCACGCGTTCGGCCTCAAGTCGCTGCCGCGCAGCGAAGGCGGCATCGTCATCTGGACGACGACGCCGTGGACTATCCCCGCCAACCAGGCGCTCAACGTTCATCCGGAGATCACGTACGCGCTGGTCGATACACCCCGTGGTCTGCTGATTCTCGCAGAAGAACGCGTCGAAGCCTGCCTGAAGCAGTACGCTCTGGATGGCCATGTCGTCGCAACTGCGCCGGGTGCGAACCTCGCGAATGTGCGCTTCCATCATCCGCTCGCGTCCGCGCATCCGGATTACCGCCGCACGTCGCCGGTTTACCTCGGCGACTACGTGACGACGGAAACCGGCACGGGCATCGTGCACTCGTCGCCGGCGTATGGCGTGGAAGACTTCGTGTCGTGCAAGTCGCACGGCATGGCCGATTCCGACATCATCAGCCCCGTGATGGGCGATGGCCGTTACATCGAATCGCTCGCGCTCTTCGGCGGGCTGTCGATCTGGGCCGCGAATCCGAAAATCGTCGCGGCGCTGGACGCGGCCGGTTCGCTTCTGCGCAGCGAGAAGTACACGCACAGTTACATGCATTGCTGGCGCCACAAGACGCCGATCATCTATCGCGCGACGTCGCAGTGGTTCGCCGGCATGGACGTCAAGCCGAAGGACACGGATAAAACCCTGCGCGAAACCGCGCTCGAAGGTATCGAAGCGACGGCGTTCTATCCGTCGTGGGGCAAGCAGCGCCTCTTCAGCATGATCGCGAATCGCCCGGACTGGACGCTGTCGCGTCAACGTCAATGGGGCGTGCCGATGGCGTTCTTCGTCCATAAGGAAACGGGTGAACTTCACCCGCGCACACTGGAACTGCTCGAACAGGTTGCACAGCGCGTTGAACAGGGCGGCATCGAAACATGGCAGTCGCTCGACCCGCGCGAACTGCTCGGCGACGACGCCAACATGTACGAAAAGAATCGCGACACGCTCGACGTCTGGTTCGATTCCGGCACGACGCACTGGCACGTGCTGCGCGGCTCGCACAAGGATGAGCTGCAATTCCCGGCCGACCTGTATCTCGAAGGCTCGGACCAGCATCGCGGCTGGTTCCACTCGTCACTCCTGACGGCTTCAATGCTCGACGGCCGTCCGCCGTACAACGCGCTCCTGACGCACGGCTTCACGGTCGATGGCGAAGGCCGCAAGATGAGCAAGTCGCTCGGCAACGGCATCGATCCGCATGAAGTGGCGAACCGGCTGGGCGCGGAGATCATCCGTCTGTGGATCGCCTCGACCGACTATTCGGGCGAACTCGCAATCTCCGAGGAAATCCTGAAGCGCGTGACGGAAGGCTATCGACGCATCCGCAACACGCTGCGCTTCCTGCTCGCGAACCTGTCGGACTTCGACTTCGCGAAAGACGCGCGCCCGGTTAGCGACTGGCTCGAAATCGACCGCTACGCGGTTGCGATGACGGCCGGCCTGCAGGCCGACGTGCTCGCGCATTACGAGAAGTACGAGTTCCACCCTGTCGTCGCGAAGCTGCAGACGTTCTGCTCGGAAGATCTCGGCGGCTTCTATCTCGACGTGCTGAAGGACCGTCTGTACACGACGGCGGCCGATTCGGTCGCGCGCCGTTCGGCACAGACCGCGCTGTATCACATCGCGCACGGCCTGCTGCGTCTGATGGCGCCGTTCCTGTCGTTCACCGCCGAAGAAGCATGGAAGGTGTTCCAGCCTGCCGGCGAAACGATCTTCACCGAGACGTATCACGCCTATCCGGACGTGCCGCAATCCGCCGCGCTCGTCGACAAGTGGACGCTGCTGCGCGAAGTCCGCGGCAACGTGACGAAGGCGCTGGAAGAAGCGCGCGTCGCGAACCTGATCGGTTCGTCGTTGCAGGCCGAAGTGGAAATCCGCGCGAGCGACGCGCGTTACAACGCGTTGGCCAGCCTTGGCGACGATCTGAAGTTCGTGCTGATCACGTCGACGGCGACGGTGGTGAAGGTCGAAACCTCCGAGCAAGAAGGCGTCGAAGTGATCGCGTCGAAGTATCTGAAGTGCGAACGCTGCTGGCACTATCGCGCGGACGTCGGCGCTCATTCGGGGCATCCGACGCTGTGCGGCCGCTGCTTCAGCAACCTCTTCGGCAGCGGTGAAGCAAGGAGCGCGGCATAATGGCCAGAACCATGTCGAAACCTGCTGGCGGCTCGTCGCTGCTGCCGTGGCTGGGCGTTGCACTGATCGTCATTCTGTTCGACCAGCTGTCGAAGATCGCGATTGCGAAGGTGTTCGCGTACGGACAGTCGGTCGCGTTGACGCCGTTCTTCAACCTCGTGCTCGTGTACAACCGCGGCGCGGCGTTCAGCTTCCTCGCGGCAGCGGGCGGCTGGCAGCGCTGGGCGTTCACGGCGCTGGGCGTGATCGCGGCGCTGGTGATCTGCTATCTGCTGAAGCGCCACGGTAACCAGCGGCTCTTCTGCACGGCGCTGGCGCTCATTCTCGGTGGCGCGCTGGGTAATGTGATCGACCGGATCGCGTACGGCCACGTGATCGATTTCCTCGATTTTCACGTGCGCGCGTGGCACTGGCCGGCGTTCAATCTCGCCGACAGCGCGATCACGATCGGTGCGGCGCTGCTCGTGTTCGACGAGCTGCGGCGGGTGCGCGGCGCGCGTTGAGCGTTCGCGTCTGGCGGCGCGAGTGTTGATGGGTACAAAGGTCGGCGACGTCATGTGCGCCGGCCATCATGCTTTGTCGGAGGCTCGCGTTGGCAACCGCAGAACTCGCTGGAAAACATCTCGTCCTCGGCATGACAGGCGGCATCGCCTGCTACAAGATCGCTGAACTCACGCGCCTCCTGACGAAAGCCGGCGCGACCGTGCAGGTCGCGATGACCGAAGCGGCGACGCAGTTCATCACGCCCGTCACGATGCAGGCGCTGTCCGGCCGGCCCGTCTACACGAGCCAGTGGGATACGCGCATCGACAACAACATGCCGCACATCGATCTGTCGCGCGAAGCGGATGCCATCGTGATCGCGCCTGCTTCGACGGATTTTCTCGCGAAGCTCGCGCACGGCATGGCCGACGATCTGCTGTCCACATTGTGCGTCGCGCGCGATTGCCCGCTGCTCGTCGTGCCTGCGATGAACCGTCAGATGTGGATGAATCCGGCGACGCAACGTAACGTCGCGCAACTGCGTGCCGATGGCATCGAAGTACTCGGGCCGGATTCGGGCGCTCAGGCATGCGGCGAAACGGGCGACGGCCGCATGCTTGAACCTGGAGCGACATACGATGCGATCGCGTCGTTCTTTACACCGAAAATTCTCG
The DNA here is from genome assembly GCF_050436565.1 of Paraburkholderia sp. GAS42. Taxonomy (NCBI): domain Bacteria; kingdom Pseudomonadati; phylum Pseudomonadota; class Betaproteobacteria; order Burkholderiales; family Burkholderiaceae; genus Paraburkholderia; species Paraburkholderia sp. GAS42. The sequence goes on from NZ_JBNDML010000008.1 coordinate 23,652, forward strand.
CCGGCCGCCGCGTGCTGCTGACCGCCGGGCCGACGTTCGAACCACTCGATCCCGTACGCGGTATCACGAACCGTTCGAGCGGCAAGATGGGCTTCGCGCTCGCCCGCGCCGCACAGCAGGCTGGCGCTGACGTCCACCTCGTCGCCGGCCCGGTTTCGCTGGAAACGCCGTGGGGCGTGTATCGTGAAGATGTGCAGACCGCGCAGCAGATGCACGACGCCGTGATGCGCGCGGTGCCCGACTACGACATCTTCATCGGCGTCGCGGCGGTTGCCGACTGGCGCATCGATCACGTCAGCGAACACAAGATCAAGAAGAACGCGGACAAGTCGTTGCCCACGTTCACCTTCGTCGAGAACCCGGACATTCTGGCGTCGGTGGCGAAGCTGCCGCATCCGCCCTACTGCGTTGGCTTCGCGGCGGAAAGCGGCGACCTCGAAGTACACGGCGAAGAGAAGCGCGTTCGCAAGAACGTGCCTTTGCTGATCGGCAATCTCGGTCCACTGACCTTCGGCCTCGACGACAACGAAGTCATTCTCTTCGAAGGCAAAGGCACAACAAAACTGCCGCGCGCGGACAAGCAGACGCTCGCGCGCGCGTTGATCGCTGAAATTGCGAAGCGCCTGCCGGACACGCGCCTGATCCCGTAACGTCGCGCGCGTTGCATTAAATATTGAACCGGAGCGGTACTGCCATGACGCTACTTTCCGTGCTCGATCAAACGCCCGTGATCGACGGGTATTCGGTAGCCGACGCGGTCGCCGCCACCGTCGAACTCTCACAACTCGCCGACGATCTCGGCTACACGCGCTACTGGTGCGCCGAACATCACGGCCTGCGCGGCGTTTCGAACCCCTGCCCCGAGGTCATGCTCGCGCGACTCGGTAGTATGACAAAGCGCATCCGCCTCGGCTCCGGCGGCATCATGCTGCCGTACTACAGCCCGTTCAAGATTGCTGAGCAGTTCCTGATGCTCGAAGCGCTCTTTCCGAACCGGATCGATCTCGGTGTGGGCCGCGCGCCCGGCGGCGACATGCGCACCGCGCAGGCCGTTGCCGCGGGCACGTACAACCGCGGCGATATTTTTCCGCAGCAGGTCGCCGATCTCGTCGGGCTGATGAACGGCACGCTGTCGTCGGAACACATCGCGCATGATGTGCTGCTACAACCGGCAGTCGAAACCCGGCCGCAATTATGGGTGCTGGGTTCGAGTGACTTCGGCGGCATGCTCGCGGCGCAACTGGGCCTGCGTTTTTCGTTCGCGCACTTCATCAACGCGCACTTCGGTCGTCAGGTTGCACAGGTCTATCGCGAACGCTTTACGGCCGGCAACGAGGCGAAGCCGTATCTCGCCGCCGCGATGTTCGTGATCTGCGCGGACACTGAACAGGAAGCCGCCGACCTCGAAAAAGCCGTGGACCTGCGTCGCGTGCAGATGGCGTATGGATTGAACGCGCCGATCCCGTCGATCGAGCAGGGGCTCGCGCAGGAATACGGCGAACGCGAACAGCTGGTGATCGACCGCGAGAAACCGCGCAGCATCATCGGCACACCCGAAACCGTCACGGAACGGATGCTCGCCGTGCAGGCGCAGTTCCAGGCCGACGAACTGATCGTTCTTACCGTCGCGGGCAGTTACCGTGCGCGGCTTCGCTCTTACGAACTCCTCGCCGACGCGTTCCAGCTGGCACGCTGAGGTTTTTTCAATTCACACCGAACCTGCATGAAACTCGACCTGAAGATTCTCGACGCGCGCATGCGCGAACAGCTGCCCGCTTACGCGACAACCGGCAGCGCGGGCCTCGACCTGCGCGCCTGCCTCGATGAACCGCTGACGCTGAAGCCCGGCGAAACCGCTCTGGTGCCGACAGGTCTGGCGATCCACGTCGGCGATCCGGGTTATGCGGCGCTGATCCTGCCGCGCTCAGGGCTTGGTCACAAACACGGCATCGTGCTGGGGAATCTCGTCGGGCTGATCGACTCGGACTATCAGGGCCAGTTGATGATCTCGACGTGGAACCGCGGCCAGAACGAGTTCACGCTGAATCCGATGGAACGCCTCGCGCAACTCGTCATCGTGCCGGTCGTGCAGGCCGAGTTCAATATCGTCGACGACTTCGAAGAAAGCGTGCGCGGCGACGGTGGGTTTGGCAGCACGGGCAAGCACTAGCTTCGGTCGAAACAGCAAACGCAAAAAGCAGAACGGCGCGGGTTTTAGCCCGCACCGTTCTGCTTTCACGTACAGCGAAAAACTTACTCGACTTCGATCGCTTCCGGATTCGGATTGCGCGGCGCCGGCTGTTCGTCGAAGGTCAACTGCACCTTGTCTTCAGCATCGACGTCGACCGTCACACGGCCACCACTCATCAGCTTGCCGAACAGCAGTTCATCAGCCAGTGCACGACGGATCGTGTCCTGGATCAGACGCTGCATCGGACGTGCACCCATCAGTGGATCGAAACCGTGCTTCGCGAGATGCTTGCGCAGCGCGTCGGTGAAGAGCGCGTCGACCTTCTTCTCGTGCAGCTGGTCTTCGAGTTGCATCAGGAACTTGTCGACCACGCGCATGATGATTTCTTCATCGAGCGAGCGGAAGCTGATCGTCGCATCCAGACGGTTACGGAACTCCGGCGTGAACATGCGCTTGATATCGACCATTTCGTCGCCGGTTTCGCGGCGCGTCGTGAAACCGATCGTCGACTTGTTCATCGACTCAGCGCCCGCATTCGTCGTCATGATGATAATGACGTTGCGGAAGTCTGCCTTGCGACCGTTGTTGTCCGTCAGCGTGCCGTGGTCCATCACCTGCAGCAGCACGTTGTAGATGTCCGGATGCGCCTTCTCGATTTCGTCGAGCAGCAGCACGCAATGCGGCTTCTTCGTGACAGCTTCGGTGAGCAGGCCGCCCTGATCGAAACCGACATAGCCCGGCGGCGCGCCGATCAACCGGCTCACCGCATGACGTTCCATGTACTCCGACATGTCGAAACGGATCAGCTCGATGCCGAGCGTGAACGCGAGCTGCCGCGCCACTTCGGTCTTGCCGACGCCAGTCGGGCCAGAGAACAGGAACGCGCCAATCGGCTTGTCCAGTTTGCCAAGGCCAGCGCGCGCCATCTTGATCGAGGCGGAAAGCGCATCGATCGCCGGGTCTTGCCCGAAGACGACGCTCTTCAGATCGCGATCGAGCGTTTGCAGCTTGCTGCGATCGTCCTGCGAAACACTTTGCGCCGGCACGCGTGCGATCTTCGAGATGATTTCCTCGATCTCGCCCTTGCCGATCGTCTTCTTCTGCTTCGACTTCGGCAGGATACGTTGCGCCGCGCCCGCTTCGTCGATCACGTCGATCGCCTTGTCCGGCAGATGACGATCCGTGATGAAGCGTGCCGACAGTTCAGCCGCCGCCGACAGCGCGCCCGATGAATACTTCACGCCGTGATGTTCTTCGAAGCGCGACTTGAGGCCGCGCAGGATCGCCACCGTCTGTTCGACGGTCGGCTCGGTGACATCGATCTTCTGGAAACGGCGCGACAGTGCCGCGTCCTTTTCGAAGATGCCGCGATATTCCGTGAACGTGGTCGCGCCGATGCACTTCAGCGTGCCCGACGAGAGCGCCGGCTTCAGCAGATTCGAAGCATCCAGCGTACCGCCCGACGCAGCACCTGCGCCGATCAGCGTATGAATTTCGTCGATGAAGAGAATCGCGTGCGGGCGTTCCTTCAATTCCTTGAGGACCGTCTTCAGGCGCTGTTCGAAGTCACCGCGATACTTCGTGCCGGCGAGCAGCGCGCCCATGTCGAGCGAATACACCTGCGCATCCGCAAGAATGTCCGGCACTTCGCCGCGCGTGATGCGCCAGGCGAGGCCTTCGGCGATCGCCGTCTTGCCGACGCCAGCCTCACCGACCAGTAGCGGATTGTTCTTGCGACGACGGCACAGCACCTGCACCACACGCTCGACTTCCGACTCGCGTCCGATCAGTGGATCGATGCGGCCGTCTTTCGCCATCTGGTTCAGGTTCTGCGTGAACTGTGCAAGCGGGGTTTCCTTCTGCGCAGCGGCTTCGTCAGACTCGGCGCTGGCGTCGCTCGCTTTCGCGGCGTCGGTGCTGTTCGTCTTCGCGATGCCGTGCGAGATGAAGTTCACCACGTCCAGACGTGTCACGCCCTGCTGCTGCAGGTAGTAGACCGCGTGCGAATCCTTCTCGCCGAAAATCGCGACGAGAACGTTCGCGCCGGTGACTTCCTTCTTGCCGTTCGATGTCGACTGAACATGCATGATTGCGCGCTGGATCACGCGCTGGAAGCCGAGGGTCGGCTGCGTATCGACGTCGTCCGTGCCTGGCACGGTCGGCGTGTTGTCATGAATGAAGTTGCGCAGGTTCTGACGCAGGTCTTCGATATTGGCCGCGCATGCGCGCAACACTTCTGCTGCCGTCGGATTGTCCAACAGGGCCAGTAAAAGATGTTCGACCGTGATGAACTCGTGCCGTGCCTGGCGTGCTTCCATGAACGCCATGTGCAGGCTGACTTCCAGTTCCTGGGCAATCATGCTTCCTCCATCACACACTGCAGCGGATGCCCGGCCTGCCGTGCGTGGGTAACGACTTGCTCGACCTTGGTCGACGCGATGTCCCGCGTGTAGACCCCACAAACCCCCCGACCTTCGCGATGCACCTTCAACATGACCTGCGTTGCGGTCTCACGATCTTTATTGAAATACTCCTGCACGACCATCACGACGAATTCCATCGGCGTGAAGTCGTCATTCAGCAGCACCACCTTATACATGGCCGGCGGTTTCAGCTTCTGTTCCTGCCGCTCCAGTACGGTGCCGTCCTGCTTGTCCGGGATAATCGCCATACATCCAATTCTAAACAACCCGGGCAGGCCCGCAATCCTGCCAAAACCCGACCGGCTGGTCGGCGATCGGTTCGCCACCGCCTGACCGTACAGCCTTGTCACGCGTGAGTTCTGCACCGAGCCGATTGCGGATCCGGCTCACGGGACTGACCTGAAACCCATCCCGAAAAACTGCAGTCGAAACGAGTATCGCACAACCCACCCGATCAGGCTGGAGACGACCGCGATGCTCGTCTGGTCTGAACCTCATGTGAGTCGATTATGCGTCTTTTCAAGATGCGCCGCTTGCGCCACCGCACATAAGAAAAGAAGGAAAAACCCTGGAAATTGGGTCTTTACAACGTGTCTACGGCCGTCTCAAAATTTTCTTGACAGTCGAATTAAGAGCCTCAACAATCAAGCTGGCACTTTTTTCCACCCAGCCGGAATAACGGAAAAATGCCGTGGTGAGCTTGTAACGAGGAGCGACAGCAACTGCGGTCGTTAAGCTTTTCGAGGGGCTCGTGGCAGGAACATGAGTTACAGGGGAAGTTGGCATGGCAACTGGTACGGTCAAATGGTTCAATGACGCGAAAGGTTTCGGATTCATTACGCCCGACGAAGGCGGTGAGGATCTGTTTGCACACTTTTCGGCTATCCAGATGAACGGTTTCAAAACGCTCAAGGAAGGCCAGAAAGTAAGCTTCGAGGTCGTGCAAGGCCCCAAAGGCAAACAGGCATCGAATATCCAGGCTGCCGCCTGATTCTGTTCGATACCCGGACCCTGAAAACCCGGCTTCGCGCCGGGTTTTTTCGTTTCGGGCCTTGCTGTTGTTCGACGTCCCGCCGTGGCGATGGCGTTGATCAGGTCACCTTGAGCGTGCCCATCATGCCGAGATCCTCGTGTTCGAGGATGTGGCAATGGAACATCCGCTCGCCTGCCATCGTCTGGACCGTGGCGATGCGCACGATCTCATCCGGCTGGACATTCACCGTGTCGCGCCATGCCAGATATGGCTCGGGCGTCTTCACGCCGCCCCGCTCCCGCCCTATCACCTGAAACTGCGTGCCATGCAGATGGAACGGGTGGTCCATGTCCGTGCGGTTCTCGATCGTCCATTGCTCGACTTCGTCGCGCCGGCTTGTCAGCGTGACGCGCTTCGGATCGAACCCGGCGCCGTTGATCATGAAGCGCATGCCGGCCGGCATGCCGTGGACGGATGCGCCAGGACGGTGCATCGCAGCCATGTCCATGGCTTCTGAGAAAATCACCGACTTCTGCGCGACTGGTGCAGGAAACGGCACGATGGTCCGCAACGTTGCAGGAACTGAACGTGCGCTGGACCCGGCGCGGGCATCGGTGTGCGGCTGGAAGGTGACGTCGGCGAGCGCGTGCGCCGGATCGGGCGGCAGGCTGCCGTGGGACATCGCCATCTTGCGGCGGTCGTAGACATCGGCGGTGAGCGTCGCCTGCGAAGGCGCGCCGCCGGCGCGCACGATCACTTCCGCGCGCTCGCCGGGCGCGAGCAGCAGTTCGGTCAGACCTTCGCGTGGCTTTTCCAGCAGGCCGCCATCCGTGCCGACCTGAACGAAGCGCTGCTGTTCTCCGAGCGAAAATCTCAGATAGCGGGCACTGCACGCATTCCACAGACGCCAGCGCTCATCCTCCTTCACAGTGATGCGCGGACGGCGTGCGCCGTTCACCAGCACGAACTGCCCTTCGCGGCCGTTCATCCAGTCCATCATGTCGTTCGCGGGAATCGAGCCGTCGGTGGCCAGTTTCAGGTCGGAGAAAAACAGATGACGCTCGGGGAAGCCGGCGAGCGGATCGTCGGCGGCGCGAACGATGATCGGTCCGGCGAGCCCGCGAAACACCTGCTCCGCCGACATCATGTGCGGATGCGGGTGATACCAGTACGTGCCCGCGCTGCCCGGCGGCAAGGTGAAGCGGTACACATGGGTGGCGCCGGGCGCGATCATCGCGGACGGGTTGCCGTCCTGATCCGGCGGGACCGGCAGGCCGTGCCAGTGAATCGTCGACGGCTGCGGCAGGCGGTTGATGAAGCGGATTTCGACGGTATCGCCTTCGCGGACGTCGATCAGCGGGCCGGTGACCGGGTCCTGTGCGCTGCCCGCCCCCGATCCGTTGTATTGCCAGAAGGTGGTCGACCGGCCCGCGAGCAACCTGTGCTGCGTGGGCTCGGCGACAAGCGTCGCGCGGAACGTGCCGGCCTCGCTGCCCGCGTTCGCGAGCCTGCGGAGGTCGGGCAGCGGCGCGCCGGCAGGAAGCGCGTCGGCGGGAGCGAGTGCGCCCTGAGGCGGCGCTTTGAGCGACGGCTTTGCGTGCTGCATGCCGGACATGCCCGACATGTCGTCCATGCCCTCCATGTCTTCCATGCCCTGCATCGAATGGCCAGCGTGCTGCGCGAAGACGTCGCGCGCGAACAGCGACGCAACGGCGGCGCTCAGCGAGCGGGCGAGAAATTGCCTGCGAATCATGTTGGTTTCCTTGTTGCGAGCGAACGGGCGCAAGGCGCGGCCCGCTCGCGCGTGATCGTGCGATGGCCCGGGCGTAGGAGCAAGCTCGCGGGTCATCGATATTTCTTCGCACTGGAAGTACGTGCGAGCTGGAACGATCAGGCTATCGGTGGACGCAACGGTGGCACATGGGTGACGCCTTCGTGCCGCGGTTCCGGTAAAGGACGGGGCAACAGCGCATCAGGTACACGAGGTTCGAAACGGAATGTGACGAACAGCGCGGCGCAATGCACGCCGCAGGTCGCCATACAGCAGATGGAATGATCGTGACGACATGGTTCGCGCGACGCGGCCATATCGGCGCAATGTGACGGCGCATCTGCCGCGGCGTTCGCTGCGTCCAGCTGCATCATTTGACCGGCGGCCGCTCGCTGCGCGGCATGCTCGTTTGCGAACGCGCCCTGCGCGGTGAGCAAGGCAAGAGACAGCACGATAAAGAGACGCCACAGCGAGGTCATTGCGAAACGGATGGCAGGGAATACGCCACGAAGAACCGACATGCGAACGATGATAGCGCAAGCGATGGCGCAACCGTCTGGATATTGACACGACGCAACAAGAACACGCGCCATTGAAAAACCCCGGCGACACAACGTGTACGCCGGGGTTTTTCGCGGGTTTCTTCGGAACAGCGAAGAGACGCTTACATATTCTCGATCAGCACCTGACCAAAGCCCGAACACGACACCTGCGTCGCGCCTTCCATCAGACGCGCAAAGTCATACGTCACGCGCTTTTGCAGAATCGATTTTTCCATTGCTGCGATGATCACATCCGCCGCTTCGGTCCAGCCCATGTGGCGCAGCATCATTTCCGCCGACAGGATTTCCGAACCCGGGTTCACGTAATCCTTGCCTGCGTACTTCGGCGCCGTGCCGTGCGTCGCTTCGAACATCGCGACCGAATCCGACATGTTCGCGCCCGGCGCGATGCCGATACCGCCGACCTGCGCCGCGAGCGCGTCCGACACATAGTCGCCGTTCAGGTTCAGCGTGGCGATCACGTCGTACTCAGCCGGACGCAGCAGGATCTGCTGCAGGAACGCATCGGCGATCACGTCCTTCACGACGATGTCGCCGCCCGTCTTCGGGTTCTTGACCTTCATCCACGGACCGCCGTCGATCAGCTCCCCGCCGAATTCCTTCTGCGCCAGCGCGTAACCGTAGTCACGGAATGCGCCTTCCGTGTACTTCATGATGTTGCCCTTGTGGACCAGCGTCACCGAGCGGCGATCGTTGTCGATCGCGTACTGGATCGCCTTTCGAACCAGGCGCTCCGTGCCTTCGCGCGACACCGGCTTGATGCCGATACCCGACGTGTCCGGGAAGCGGATCTTCTTCACGCCCATTTCTTCGCGCAGGAACTTGATGACCTTTTTCGCTTCTGCCGATTCCGCCGCCCATTCGATGCCGGCGTAGATATCTTCCGAGTTCTCGCGGAAGATCACCATGTTGGTCTTCTCCGGCTCACGCACCGGCGAAGGCACGCCCTTGAAGTACTGCACCGGGCGCAGGCACACGTACAGGTCGAGTTCCTGACGCAACGCCACGTTCAGCGAACGGATGCCGCCCCCGACCGGCGTCGTCAGCGGTCCCTTGATCGAGACGACGTACTCCTTCAACACTTCGAACGTTTCTTCCGGCAGCCACACATCCGGGCCGTACACGCGCGTCGCCTTCTCGCCCGCGTAGATTTCCATCCAGTGAATTTTCTTCTTGCCCGCATACGCTTTCTCGACCGCTGCGTCGACGACCTTGATCATCACCGGCGTGATGTCGACGCCGGTGCCGTCACCTTCGATGAAAGGAATGATTGGCTGGTCGGACACGTTGAGCGAGTAATCCGCGTTGACAGTGATCTTGTCACCGCCCGTCGGAACCTTGATGTGCTGATACGGCATGATCGGACTCCAGTGATAGCTGTGCTGGTAGAAACAGCGATTGGAAGCTGATGGGGACTGCGAAACCGGGCGCTCCTCGCTACGCGCAATGCCGGACGCCTGCAAGCGGCCAGGCAGTTATTCTAGCCCACGCTGCCCTGCACGCACGGCCGGGATATGACGGCGAGAACGCGTGGCGAAACCGGGCAACACGAATGTAGCTGGAGTGGTGCCCCCTCTCTTATGTCTTATATAAGACCTAAGACTTGGCGTTTCATATTATGCATTAATATCTCGCCATTTGCCACAGCGCCCGCGCCGCATTCTCCAGTCTGCGCCACATGCCAGATACGCGACGGCGCGGAACTTCCGTCGGAATTTATTGCATGCGTCTTATCGCGCTCAACAAGCCATTCGGCACGATCTGCCAGTTCTCGCCGCACGAAACACGCGCGTCGCTGGCTGACTGGGTCAAGACGCCCGGCGTCTATCCCGCAGGACGACTCGACTCCGACAGCGAAGGCCTGCTGCTGCTCACCGACGATGGCGCCCTGCAGGCACGCATCGCCGAACCGCGCCACAAGCTCGTCAAGCGCTACTGGGCGCAGGTCGAAGGCGCACCATCGAACGACGATCTGAAAAAGCTCGTGCGCGGCGTCGATCTCGGCGATTACGTGACGCGTCCGTGTCGCGCGGAATTCGTCGAGCCACTGGAAACGCTCTGGCCACGCACGCCGCCGATCCGCTTTCGCGCGGCAATTCCCACTACGTGGATCGAACTCTCCATTACTGAAGGCAAGAACCGCCAGGTTCGCCGCATGACAGCGGCCATCGGATTTCCGACGCTGCGACTCGTGCGCGTCGGTGTCGGTGCGCTCGATATTTTTGCGCTGGGGCTCGCACCTGGCGAGCATATCGACGTGCCATTGCAGGCACCGTGGAATGGTGTCGTGTGATTTTTCACGCTCATGCGCAACGCGTATTCGCGATCTAACCCGTTGTACCGTCAGTCATTTTTCTCGCTGATGCCGAGTGACACATCAGTATGTGTCCGCGTATTCGCAGCGATGCAGAAATATTCGCGAAAATTCGCGTCAACCGCGTCGTAACCTCACGCGTTATTCGACCCAGATGCCCTCCGAAGCTATCCGGCATTCAGCCTTAAAGGCCTTTGTGCAAGCCACTCTCGCGGCAAACACAGTGGGTCCGGACGCTGGCAGACGTCATCGAAAATTTGTTCGATACGGCTGTCAACCGAAAGGTGGATGGCACGTTTACCGATCTGACTCAAGAACCGGGTCATTGGTTAATTTACCGCAACTCATGCTGAGGATTTACAAAATGAACAAACTGATCGCCGCTCTGGTCGCTGGTCTCTTCGCAACGGCAGCATTCGCACAAGCTTCGGCACCGGAAGCAGCTTCGGCAGCGCCGGCAGCAGCAGCTTCGTCGGCAAAGAAGACCACGAAGCACGCACACAAGAAGTCGCACAAGAAGGCAGCAGCAGCTGCTGCAGCTTCGGGCGCTTCGGAGTAAGTTTGTTGTAAAAACGCAGTCAAGAACTAGCAGTACTGCCGTTCTTACGGCGTTGAAAGGCAGAAGGCCGCAAGGCACTCTGCCTTTTTCTTTTTTGACGCGCTCGCGTAACATGCGCGGGTTATTTTCCAGCTAGGAGTCACGCCGTGCGAATCACCCTGCGCTCCCTCGTCGCGCGCTTCGCGTTTGCGATTGCATTGCCCGTCGCGGCCCTTTTGTTCGTCGCCACCGGTTCGAACGACGCGTACGCGCAGCAGATGCCGCCCGGTGCAAAACAGCCTGGCGATTTCCCGCGCGTCAAACTCACCGCTGGCATGTTCGTGATCGACGCCGCCGTCGCCGCCAACGATGCGGACCGCGAACAGGGACTCATGTATCGCACGACGCTCGCGCCGAACGAAGGCATGATCTTCGCCTTCAACGAAAACGCCGTGCACTGCTTCTGGATGAAGAACACGCTGATTCCGCTGTCCGTCGCGTTTATTCGCGCCGATGGCACGATCACCGATATCGACGAGATGCAGGCCGAAACCACCAACAATCACTGCCCGAAGCACAACGGCGTGTATGTGCTCGAGATGAGCAAGGGCTGGTTCACGTCGAAGGGCATCACGCCGGGCATGAAGATTCAGGGACTGCCCGCGCCGCAATAAAAAACAGCAGCGGTCCGTGCGGGATCGCCTGCCGTCCATCGGGAAGCCGGTGACACCTTCAAGGTGCACCGGCTTTTTTGCGTCCGGAGCGACGGCTGTCGCCCGAAATCTATCGATGATGCAGCGCACAGACTCCTTCCGGGTGAACTTCGGGCGACCCGCGGGCACCCCGCCGGCAACCCAAAAGCGCCACCCGGCTCCCCCGTCCGCCGCGCCTGGCAAGATTCCTGCAAAAGCCTGACGGTAGCGCTATGCTTATGGTCTTATCACAGCAGCACCGCGATCGACCGGGCGGAGCAACGCACAGCCCGGCGCCTTCCACCGGCGCGCCTTTCCAAGGAGAATCACGTGCCCAGAAAGACTCCCATTGAACGCTACCGGAACATTGGTATTAGCGCTCACATCGATGCCGGCAAAACCACCACTACGGAACGCATCCTGTTCTACACCGGCGTGACCCACAAGATCGGCGAGGTTCACGACGGTGCGGCGACGATGGACTGGATGGAACAGGAGCAGGAGCGCGGCATCACGATCACGTCGGCGGCCACCACGGCGTTCTGGAAAGGCATGGCCGGCAACTATCCGGAACACCGGATCAACATCATCGACACCCCGGGGCACGTCGACTTTACGATCGAAGTTGAACGCTCGATGCGCGTGCTGGACGGCGCGTGCATGGTCTACGACTCGGTCGGCGGCGTGCAGCCGCAGTCCGAAACCGTGTGGCGTCAGGCGAACAAGTACAAGGTGCCGCGTATTGCGTTCGTCAACAAGATGGACCGCGTCGGCGCTGACTTTTTCCGCGTGCAGAAACAGATCGGCGATCGCCTGAAAGGCGTCGCGGTGCCAATCCAGATTCCGGTCGGCGCCGAGGATCATTTCCAGGGCGTGGTCGACCTCGTCAAGATGAAGGCGATTGTCTGGGACGAAGAGAATCAGGGTATCAAGTTCGAGTACAGGGAGATTCCGGCTGAGCTTGTCGATACCGCGAAGACGTGGCACGACAAGATGGTCGAGGCCGCAGCCGAAGCGAACGAGGAATTGCTCGACAAGTACCTTCACGGCGGTACGCTGACCGAAGAGGAAATCAAGTTCGGCATCCGCAGCCGCACGATCAGGAACGAGATCGTGCCGATGCTGTGCGGCAGCGCGTTCAAGAACAAGGGCGTGCAGGCGATGCTCGACGCCGTGATCGACTATCTGCCGTCGCCGGTCGACGTGCCCGCGATCACCGGTCACGATGAAGACGACAACGAGATCGAGCGTCATCCCAGAGACGACGATCCGTTCTCGGCGCTCGCCTTCAAGATCATGACTGACCCGTTCGTCGGCCAGCTGATCTTCTTCCGCGTGTACTCGGGCGTCGTGAATTCGGGTGACACCGTCTACAACGCGATCAAGGAAAAGAAGGAACGCCTTGGCCGGATCCTGCAGATGCATGCGAACGAGCGCAAGGAAATCAAGGAAGTCTACGCAGGCGACATCGCCGCTGCGGTTGGCCTGAAAGAAGCCACAACGGGCGACACGCTGTGCGATCCGAACAACGTGATCATCCTTGAAAAGATGATCTTCCCGGAACCGGTGATCTCGCAGGCCGTCGAGCCGAAGACGAAAGTCGATCAGGAAAAGATGGGCATCGCGCTCAATCGTCTCGCGCAGGAAGATCCGTCGTTCCGTGTGCAGACCGACGAGGAATCCGGCCAGACGATCATCTCCGGCATGGGCGAGCTGCACCTGGAAATTCTCGTCGACCGGATGAAGCGCGAGTTCGGCGTCGAGGCCACCGTCGGCAAGCCGCAGGTCGCGTATCGCGAAACGATCCGCACGACGGCGGAAGACGTCGAAGGCAAGTTCGTCAAGCAGTCGGGCGGTCGTGGTCAGTACGGTCACGTCGTGCTGAAGCTCGAACCGCAGAAGCCGGGCACGGGCTACGAATTCGTCGATGCGATCAAGGGCGGCGTGGTGCCGCGCGAATTCATCCCGGCGGTCGACAAGGGCATCATCGAAACGCTGAAGGCCGGCGTGCTCGCGGGCTATCCGGTCGTCGACGTGAAGGTCACGCTGACGTTCGGTTCGTACCACGATGTCGACTCGAACGAAAACGCGTTCCGCATGGCCGGCTCGATGGCGTTCAAGGAAGGCATGCGCCGCGCGAAACCGGTGCTGCTCGAACCGATGATGGCTGTTGAAGTCGAAACGCCGGAAGACTTCATGGGCAACGTGATGGGCGATCTGTCCGGCCGTCGCGGCATCGTGCAGGGCATGGAGGACATCGCTGGCGGTGGCGGCAAGCTCGTGCGCGCCGAAGTGCCGCTCGCCGAGATGTTCGGCTACTCCACTTCCCTGCGTTCGCTTACACAGGGTCGCGCCACGTACACGATGGAGTTCAAGCACTACGCTGAAACGCCGTCGAATGTGGCCGACGCAATCGTCAATTCGAAGCACAAGTAATCGCGTTCGAAGCGGTTGAGTGGTTGTGAAGCCCGTTCCTTGTGAACGGGCTTTTTTCTATCCGGGCGGCCCGCACGTCGATGGCCAATGACCGGTCCGACACGGGCGATTTTTGAACGTGCCAGAATACCGGGACGCCCCGAGAGAGGAGACAATCATGAGCCACGATCATTCCCACGACGGCCCGCACGACCATGAGCATGAGCCCGGCGGCGACCATCCCGACTGGCGGGAAAATGGCGTGAAAGTCATCCGCGGCGATCAGCTGGACACCAGCACGGCACAGACGCCCGGCATGAACCGCGCCGCAGCAATCAATGCAGCCCGCGTCGGCGCGCAGAAGATCTGGGCCGGCACGGTCACGATCCATCCGAATGCGAAGACCGGCGCGCATCATCACGGCGCGCTCGAAAGCGTGATCTATGTGGTGCGCGGCCGGGCGCGCATGCGTTGGGGCGAGCACCTCGAATTCACGGCCGAAGCTGGCCCTGGCGACTTCATCTTCGTGCCACCGTATGTACCGCATCAGGAGATCAACGCGAGCACCGACGATCCGCTCGAATGCGTGGTCGTGCGCAGCGACAACGAGGCGGTGGTCGTGAACCTGAACATCGATGCCGTTGAAGCACCCGAAACGGTCTACTGGGTCGATCCGATCCACAAACATCCGCACGATCACTAGAGATCGACAGAAAGCGCCCTTCATGACGCCAACTACTGCCGCGCTGCGCCCTCGCCTCCTCACGCTCTACGCCGTGCTGATCGCTGCCAATCTGGCGGCGTGGGCGTGGGCGCTGATCGCGTTTCGTCACTATCCGCTGCTGCTCGGCACGGCATTGCTCGCGTATGGCTTCGGCCTGCGCCACGCGGTCGACGCCGACCACATCGCCGCGATCGATGCCGTCACGCGCAAGTTGATGCAGGAAGGCAAGCGCCCGCTGACGGTCGGCCTGTCGTTCTCGCTCGGCCATTCGACGATCGTGATTGCCGCGACCATCGGCATCGCGTTGACTGCCGTCTCGATGCATGACCGCTTCGACAGCTTCAAGGCGGTAGGCGGTACGATCGGCACCGCCGTTTCAGCGGCATTTCTGCTGGTGCTCGCGGGCGTGAACCTGATGATCCTGCGCGACGTGTGGCGTCGCTACCGGCACGTGCAGCGCGGCGGCGAACTACCGCCGGACGCGGCGACGCGCGCGCCCGCCGGTTTGCTGTCGCGCGCGCTGCGACCGCTCTTCCGTCTCGTGTCGAAAAGCTGGCACATGTATCCGGTCGGTGTGCTGTTCGGTCTCGGCTTCGACACGGCCACCGAAATCGGCCTGCTCGCGATCGCCGCCGCCGAAGCGGGCAAAGGCCTGCCGATGTATTCGATCCTCGTGTTTCCCGCGCTATTCACGGCCGGCATGACGCTCGTCGATTCCACCGACAACGTGCTGATGGTCCACGCCTACGGCTGGGCGATGGACGACCCGCGCCGCAAGCTCTACTACAACGCGAGCATCACGTTTGTGTCGGCGGTGGTGGCGATTGTGGTTGGCGGCGTCGAAGCGCTGGGCCTGCTGTCGGACACACTCGGCCTCACGGGCGGCGCGTGGGACGCGGCGGCTGCGGTCAACGCGCGCTTCGGCACGCTCGGCTACGGGATCGTCGCGATGTTCACGGCGTGCTGGATCGGCTCGGTGCTGTTTCACCGCTGGCGTCGTCCTGCGGTCACGGCACGGTAGTCGCGCAGCGCAGCAATCGCGGTGCCCGTGCGCGGGCCTGTACCGTCGTCGTGGCGACGCTTCGGGCGCTAACGCAGCACGCCTTAGCCGCCCGCCTGACACGGCGACCCGGTTATCACGCCGACGAACGTTGTCATCACGACACATGTTCCCCTGTTTCATCCGCGCGAGCGGGATTTGCGCGACGCCTGGCGTTCCGATTCCACGGGCAATCGCTTACACTGAAATCGCCCACGTCGCCGCACCACGGCTCGGGTTGACGCGCCCAACCGGGCGCGTTGTCCGATAGAACCCAACGGAACACCATTCGATGAAGAATTCCGCGGATCGCCATTCAGCCCGCCTCGCACTCGAAGCTGCACGACGCACCGCCGATGACCTCGGCAACCACGCCATCGACGAATTCCTCGCCGGCCGCCTCTCGCGCCGCGAACTGCTGCGTTACGCAGGCGTGATCGGGCTTTCGCTGGCGGGCGGCGGCCTGCTCGCTTCGCCGCGCGCGCACGCACAGGGTGCACCGAAAGGCGCCAACGCGACGATCCGCGTCGCGCACCTGATGCCGGGCGGCGCCGTCGACCCGCTGACCGTCACCGACGCCGGCGGCCTCGCGCTGCTGAACCAGACCGGCGAATTCCTGATCAACGACGACGAGCACTCACAGTTGCAACCCGCTCTGGCGCTGTCATGGCAGCCGAACGCGAAGGGCGACGTGTGGACGTTCAAGTTGCGTCAAAACGTGAAATTCCACGACGGTCAGACCTTCGGCGCGAAGGACGTGGTCGCCACGTTCGACCGCCTTGCCGATCCGGCAACCGGTTCAGCCGCCCTCTCGGTGCTGAAAGGCGTGCTGTCGAAAGGCGGCGCGAAAGTCGTCGACGAGCAGACCGTCGCGTTCCATCTCGACGCGCCGAACGGCAACTTTCCGTATTACGTTTCCTCGGACAACTACAACGCGATCATCCTGCCGGCGAATTACGCAGGCAACTACGAAAAGACCTTCATCGGCACCGGCGCGTTCAGGCTCGAAGCGTATCAGCCGAAGGTGGGCGCTTCGTTCGTGCGCAATCCCGATTACTGGGGCGACAAAGCACTGCCGCAACGCGTGCAGTTTTCGTTCTACGCCGACGAACAGGCGCAGATCCTCGCGCTGCAAGGCCGTCAGGCCGACGTGATGGGCACGTTCACCGTGCAGGGCGGCTCCGGCATCGTGAACAATCCGGAATTCAAGGTGATCGGCGTACGGTCGAGCGCGCATCGTCAGATGCATATGCGCAACGACAATCCGCTCTTCAAGGACAAGCGCGTGCGCCAGGCGCTCGCGCTGTCGCTCGATCGCGAAGTGATGGTGCGCGGGCTCTTCAAGGGCCGCGCGATGGTCGCCAACGACAGCCCGTTTGCCTCTGTCTTTCCGTCGTCGGATATGAGCGTGCCGCAGCGCAGGCTCGACGTTGCGAAGGCGAAGCAGCTGCTCGCGCAGGCGGGCGTCGCCAACGGTTTCGACGTCACGCTGACCACTGAAAAGTACATGGAGATTCCGGACCTCGCCGTCGTCATACAAAACGCGGCGAAGGCGATCGGCGTGCGGATCAATCTGAAGGTGGAAAGCCAGTCGCTGTATTACGGCGCGGGCACGCCCGGCAAATCGGACTGGCTCGACTCGCCGCTCGGCATCACGGATTACGGTCATCGCGGCGTGCCGAACGTGTTCCTCAACGCGCCGCTCACAAGCAGCGGTACGTGGAACGCGGCGCACTTCAAAAACCCGCAGTACGACAAACTCGTCGCGGATTTCGTGGGTGCGCTCGACGTGGCATCGCAGAAGAAAATCGCCGGGCAGATCGAAACACTGCTGCTCGACGAAACGCCGATCATCATCCCGTACTTCTACGACCAGTTGATCGCCACGCGCAGCGTGCTGGGCGGCGTGCGTTTCACCGCGATCGCGCAGCTGTATTTCGATCGCGCGGTACTGGCCGGTTAAGCGCCGGCGCGATCAATCCACATCGCATTCGGCGCCAGCACTTCACGCGAGCATTCGATGTCGACTCCGGCTTTTCCTTCCGCACCGAACGCGCCGCAAACAGGTAGCGGCAACGCGGGCCGCGTCGCGCGTTTTCTGGCAACGCGCATGGCGCTCTCGCTCGTCACGCTGTGGCTGCTGTCGGTGCTCGTGTTCGCGGGCGGCCAGTTGCTGCCAGGCGATATCGGCCGCGCGGTGCTTGGGCCGCTTGCCGACGCACGCGCTGTCGCCGCGCTCAATCATCAGCTCGGCGCGGACCGGCCGCTGCTAACGCAATACGCCGGCTGGATCACGCATTTCGTGCGCGGCGACATGGGCTTGTCGTACGTGTTCCGCACGCCGGTCAGGCCGTTTGTCATCCAGGCACTCGGGCATTCTGCGAAGCTTGGCCTGCTCGCGTTCATTGTCGTCGTGCCGCTTGGGATCGCGGGCGGCGTGTGGGCGGCGATGCATGCGGGACGCTGGATCGATCGCGCCATCAGCATCGCGGGCCTGTCGGCGACAGTGGTGCCGGAGTTCGTGTCGTCGATCGTGCTGATCCTGATCTTCGGCATCTGGCTGCAGTGGTTGCCGATCGAGGCCTCGTATCCGCCTGGCGCCGGCGTGTTCGAGCAACTCAGGCATCTGATCCTGCCTGTGCTGCCGCTCGTCTTCGTCTTCTTCGGCTACATCGCGCGGATGGCCCGCGCCGGCACCGTCGAGGCGCTCGACGCCGACTACACGCGCACCGCGATCCTCAAAGGTCTGCCGCAGCACATCGTGATCTGGCGACACGTGCTGCGCAACGCATTGCTGCCGACCATCACCGTCGCCGCTACGCAGCTCGGCTACATGATCGGCGGACTGGTCGTCGTGGAGACGCTCTTTCACTATCAGGGCATCGGCTCGCTGATCTACAACGCCGCGAAGGCGAAGGACTTTCCGATGCTCGAAGCCGGCGTGCTGACCATCGGCGTCGTGTACACGGTGGCGAATCTCGTCGCCGATGCGCTGCACGTGCTGCTCAATCCGCGTCTGCGTGTGCAGGGGGCCGAATGAACGCCGTCGCGCCGCCGGAAGCGGCCCGCATCCAGGAGCCGCGCTACGACCGCCTGCGTGCCCTGCTGCATTCGCCGACGTTCATCGTCGGTGTGCTGATCGTGCTTGGCTGGGTAGTGTGCGCAATCGCCGGGCCGTGGATCGTGCGGCTCGATCCGTACGCGTCCGATCCGCTCAACTCGCTGGCGCCGCCCGATCACACGCACTGGTTCGGCACCGACCAGCTCGGCCGCGATGTGTTTTCGCGCGTGATCGTCGGCGCCCGCGACATCCTCACGATCTCGCCACTCGCGACGTTGCTCGGTACGCTGGCGGGCACGGCGCTCGGTCTGGTCGTCGGCTATTTCGACGGCTGGGTCGACAACGTGATCGGCCGTGCGATCGATGCCGTGCTCGCGTTGCCACTTGTCATCGTCGCGCTGCTTGCACTTGCGGCCGTGGGCACGTCGAACTTCACGGTGATTCTCGTGATCGGCATCACGTTCACGCCGATCACCGCGCGCACCGTGCGCGCCGCCGTGCTGGCCGAACGTCATCTCGACTACGTCGCCGCGGCGCAGCTGCGCGGAGAAAACGCGACGTACATCATGTTCGCGGAGATCCTGCCCAACGTGCTGCCGCCGATCATCGTCGAAGCGAACGTGAGGCTCGGGTATGCGATTTTCGCGGTCGCGACGCTGTCGTTTCTCGGCTTCGGCATCCAGCCGCCTTCGGCTGACTGGGGGCTCGCATTATCGGAGTCGTACACGTTGATGGCGGGCGGTGCGTGGTGGACCGTCGTGTTCGATGCGGCGGCGATCGCATCGCTCGTCGTCGGCGTCAATCTGATCGCGGATAGCGTCGAAGGTGTGCTCGACCGATGAATGCGCCGCCGCCCTCCGCTTTTCCCGCCTTCGACGTCTCGAAGAGCGAGCGCACCGACGCGCTGACAATCGTCGGCCTCACGGTCAGTTACCGTTCCCGCGGACGCGATCGCGAGGTGCTGCAGGACGTCTCATTTCGCGTGAAGCGCGGCGAAGCGTACGGGCTCGTCGGTGAATCCGGATGCGGCAAGTCGACGGTCGCGATGGCCGCGTTGCGCTACCTGCCGCGCAACGGCAAGGTGAAGGCCGGCCGCATTCTGATCGCCGGCCAGGATCCGAACGCGCTCGACGCCGACGCGTTGCGCATGATGCGCGCGAAGTCGATTTCGATGGTGTATCAGGATCCTGCACGCGCGCTCAATCCTTCGCTCACCGTCGCGCGTCAGGTGTCGGAAGCATTCGAAGCTGCGGGCGCATCGTACGCGACGGCGCTCGAACGCACGCTTGAAATGCTGCGCCGGGTGCGAATCGCGTCACCGGAGCGCGTGATGGACAGCTATCCGCATCAGCTGTCGGGCGGCATGCAGCAGCGTGTCGTGATCGCGATGGCGCTCGCTTCGAATCCCGCGCTCCTGATCCTCGACGAACCGACGACTGGCCTCGACGCAACCGTCGAAGCTGAAGTGCTCGATCTGGTCGCGCAACTGCGCAAGGAGTTCGGCACGGCGGTGCTGTTCATCAGCCACAACCTCGCGGTGATCGGCCGGATGTGCGAGCGCGTCGGCGTGCTGTATGCGGGCAAGCTCGTCGAAGAAGGCACGACGCGCGATGTTTTCGCCCGTCCGCGACATCCGTATACGGTCGGCCTGCTGCGCTGTCTGCCGACGCCCGGCCGCAGCAAGGACACGGACCGGCTCGATACCATCGCCGGTCAACTGCCGCTCGCAGGCTCGGTGATGCAAGGCTGCATCTATACCGACCGCTGCCGTCTCGCCGACGATCGCTGCCGGCGCGAAGCACCGCCGCCTTATCGCGTGTGCGCTGCGCACGGCGATCAGATGTCGCGGTGCCACTATCACGAGCGCGCGATCGATCTGCCTCGCAATACCGGCGAGAAGCCGGAGCTCGCGCGACAATCCGCGAGCGATGGCACGGATGAACGCGCGCTGGTGCTGCGCGCGGAACATGTATCGAAGACATTCCACGTGTCGGGCGCAGCGTTACGCGCCGTCGATGACGTCTCGCTCGAACTGATGAAGGGCGAGACGCTCGGCCTCGTCGGCGAATCGGGAAGCGGCAAGACGACGCTCGCACGGCTGCTGCTCGGCCTCGTTTCGCCCGACGCAGGCAGTGTCATCGAACTCGACGGCGCGTTGTTGCCGGCGCGCGTCACCCGACGCAACGACGAGCAGGTGAAGTCGCTTCAGATCGTGTTCCAGAACCCGGATTCGGCGCTCAACCGCGCGCATTCGGTGAAGCGGCTGATCGGTCGCGCGTTGTCGCGGCTGGGTTCGCTGCGCGGTCAGGCGCACGGCGCGAGGCTCGCCGCACTCGCCGCGGCAGTGCGCCTGCCCGACCGCTATCTTGGCGTGCGCACGCGTCAGCTGTCGGGCGGGCTCAAGCAGCGCGTCGCGATTGCGCGCGCGTTTGCGGGTGATCCGCGGGTCGTTGTCTGCGACGAACCGACTTCCGCGCTCGATGTCTCCGTGCAGGCCGCGATCCTCAATCTGCTCGCCGACCTGCAACGCGAACGCGGGGTGAGCTATGTGTTCATCTCGCACGATCTGAACGTCGTGCGCTACTTGTCGGATCGCATTGCGGTGCTCTATCTCGGTCGTCTGATGGAGATCGGGCCGGCCGGCGCGGTGTTCGATGGTCCGCATCATCCGTATACCGAAGCGTTGATTTCTTCGATCCCAACGCTCGATTCAAACAGCGGCGCGCAACGCGTCCGTCTGTCCGGTGACCTGCCTTCGGCGTCGGCGCCGCCTTCGGGCTGCGTCTTTCATACGCGCTGCCCGCGCAGGCTCGGCGCGATCTGCGAACAGCAGGATCCGCCGATGCACGATGCGGGCGACGGTCATCACATCCGCTGCCACATCCCCGTCGAAGAACTTCGCGTGCTCCAGCGCGATACGACGCGAAGCGAAGCGTGACGTGAGATAGCGCGACGCGTCGGTTTGTCTGCTGAATGCGGACGCTTCATCGATGACACGTCTCGCGCGGCGATTCACGTCGTGCGTTTCACCGTCGAAACGTTTTTATGCGATTCCTGAACGCCTGCATCGGGTGCGGTACGTGCGCGCCATGTACGACGCGGGTTTGCGGGCAGTGGCATGGTTGTCGCTACGGGAGGTGCGGGCAACCGGCACGCGATCAGCGACAACGGGGTTGAGCTTTCCGACACGGTTGGCCGATGCAGATAACGGCTTCGTGCTTCGCCGATAGTGTGCGAGGCGCGCACTGTGCGGACCAGACACGGGGAGCAACAAGGCTCGCGTTATGACGGGCCCTCCGCATACGAGGCGGCCAATAAGAGACGGCGGCAGACGAGGCGTCGCCCTCTCGTCGGGAGAGATGTGATGAATAACACGAAGTTAACTAAGCACTACTACGGGTTACGGGATGCGGCAGTGTGTATTGCTGGCGCGGCGACTTTAATGGCAGTGCATGTCGCGCACGCCGCATCGACGAGCGAGGTGATCCCGCAATGGATTCTGGTCGCCGATGCGCCGTTGCCGGCAAGCGGCGGACAGGCCGGTACTCCAGCGGCTATGTCTGCTACGCCCGCGACACCGGCCTACAACGCGGCGACCCAGTCGTCGGCAAAAGGCGTCGCGGCGGGCTCCCCTCTCGTGGGAAGCAGCCTGACGGCAGACGCATCGCTGCCGGGCAGCGGCGACTCCGCTGACGCGATCGGCGCTGCGGACGGCGCGGCCGTTCTCGCGCAACGGGGCACGCTCGCGACCGGCGCACCATCCGACGCCAGCACAACAGCAGCCGACGATGCAGCGGCCGTCTTCCAGACGACGCGGGAATGTCGCAGCAACACAGTCGGCATCTGCGATCCGAAACAGGCGAACGGCGGACGCGGTGGAAGCGGCGGCGCGGCGTCGAGCGGCGCAAACAGCAGTAATAGTGGCAGCAACAGCAGCGGCGGTGGCAGTGGCGCGGGCGCATCGGCGGGGAGCTCGAACGGCAGCGCGTCCGCCGGAGGCAAAGGTGGTGGTGGCGGTGGTGGCGGTGGCGGTGGCGGTGGTGGCGGTGGCGGTGGTGGCGGTGGTGGCGGTGGCGGTGGTGGCGGTGGTGGTGGTGGTGGTGATGGTGGCGGTGGTGGTGGTGGCAGCGGCGGTTGCGGCTGCGGCGGCGGTGGCTCCAGCGGCAACGGCAGTAGCGGTCACGGCGGTGGCTTTGGCGCCGGCGGTCCTGGCGGTGGCTTCGGTGCGGGTGGTCCCGGCGGTGGGTTTGGCGGTGGTTTCGGAGGTGGTGGCGGCTTCGGCGGAGGGTATGGCGGCGGCTCCGGCGGTGGTGGCCACGGCAGTGGCAACGGACATTAGATCCGTAGCAACGGAACGGCGCCCCCGTGCCGTTCCGCAGATCCGAAACGATTCGGCTCCTTGCCGGTCCGAGCCTGTGTTGGCGGTGACGTCCCGATCCCCCGGTCGGACGTCGCCGCCAGGGCCGGACACGTCCCTTCTGTGGTCCCTTCCCTTTCGCCTCAACGGCATCGGCAGCTTCAACTGCGCCGACAGTTCCGACAGCGCATCGCGCGGCAGCCGGAACCAAATGGCATGGATCGCCTCATATTGAATTCAACGTTCAGCATGAGGACAACACGATGCAAAGACATGTCCCCTCACCCGTCGCGCGCACTGCATCAGCCCTGCTGATGGCCACCACGCTCGGCTTCGCCTCGCTGGCGAACGCGCAGACGCCTGCTCAACCTGCTGCCCCGGTCACAGCCGTGGCGCCACCCGTCGATCCGTCCTTCTCCGCGTATTCGCTCGCACAACGCTGCAAGAAGAAATCGGATAACGTCGCGCAAGGTCAATGCGTCGGCGCGATTCGCGGCATCATCCGCGGCTATCAGTACGGCGTGCTGTTTCTCGGACAGCGTGCGTCGCTGCCCCCGAACGAAACCCAACGCGTATCGCTATGCCTGCGCGACACGCAGGTCTCCACCATCGTCGACGATTTTCTTAAGGACGCCGGTCAGGTCAGCGACGATGCTCTCAAGCGCGCGCCCGCCGAAGTCGCCGTGCTCGGCTCCGTCCATTCACATCACCCCTGCAACTGATCCATGCGCGTTGCACACGCGCATGAGCAGACACACCTCACAGCATTTCGAGCGGCCGCTTGCTGCGCGGCGGCCGGAAATGCGCATCGATGGCAGCGTATTCGTCGACGGTGAGTTGCAGGTCCAGCGCGCGGCGGTTGTCGCGTACATGCTCAATGCGGCCTGACTTCGGAATCGCGAAGACCTCCGGCCGGCGCAGCACCCACGCGAGCGCCACCTGAAACACGGACACGCCACGCGCGCTGGCGATGTCGTCGAGCGGCGAGCGTTTCGGCAGACGCGCATGATCAACCGGGCTGTACGACATCGCCGGCATCGCGCGCTCCGCGAGCCAAGGCAGCAGGTTGAACTCCGGTCCCCGTCGCGCGACGTTGTAGAGAATCTGGTTCGTCACGCAGGCGTCGCCCCCTGGCACGTCGAAAAGTTGTTCCATGTCGTCGGTGTCGAAGTTGCTGACGCCCCAATGACGGATCTTGCCCGCCCGACGCAATGTCTCAAATCCTTCGACGGTCTCCGCAAGCGGCACCGATCCGCGCCAGTGCAACAGATACAGATCGAGGCGATCAGTCTTCAGACGCTTCAGGCTCTGCTCGCAGGCTGCCTGCACACCACGCCGGCTTGCATTGTGCGGATAGACCTTGCTGACGAGAAACACGTCGTCGCGCACGCCGTGCAATGCTTCGCCCAGCAGCGATTCGGTGGCGCCGTCGCCGTACATTTCGGCGGTGTCGATAAGCGTCATCCCCAGTTCGATGCCTTCGCGTAGCGCTGCTATCTCGGCAGCGCGGCGCGCAGGCTGCTCGCCCATTTCCCACGTGCCCTGCCCCAGCTTCGGAATGCGCTCACCATCGGGCAGGCTCACGCTGGCGATCTCGTTCGTCATGGTTACTCCTTGTTTCCGGGTTTCTTCGCAGCACAGACAGCGCGGACATGCGCGCATGCGGACGCGCCGCGGCGATGACAATTCGAACGAGTTTATCCGTTCACGAAGGCGCATAGAGACCCACCCGCAAAAGCCCGCTATAACGCGAGGGCGCCAATGACATAGAATTGCCGCTTGCCCTTCTTGCGTCCGTCACATGAACTCTGCCTCGGAAGACCGCTGGCGCGACCTGCGCCCGGACCCGGAAAACGACACCCCGCTCTATCTGCAACTCGCCCGCAAGCTCGGTCACGCGATCCACGAGAACCGCTGGAACGCCGGCGAAGCATTGCCCTCCGAACGCGTGCTGTCGGACGCGCTGGGCGTGTCACGCATCACCGCGCGCAAGGCCATCGCGCTGCTCGTCGAACAGGGGTTGATCCGGCGCACGCAGGGCGCGGGCAGTTTCATCACACCGCGCTATGAAGATCCGCTGTCGCGGCTGTCGAGCTTCAGCGAAATGCTGCGGCGACGCGGCTTCACGCCGAGTTCGCAATGGCTGTCGCGCGAAATCCAGCCGGCGAATCGCGATGAAGTGATCCAATTGGGTTTGTCGCCGGCGGCGGCGGTGACACGTCTGCGGCGTCTGCGGCTCGCGGACGGCATCGTGATGGCGGTAGAAAACTCGACGTTTCCGTCTTCGGTGATTCCCGATCCGCAGGCGATCGGCGATTCGCTGTACAGCTATCTCGAGCAACGTGGGTTGTCGATCGTGCGCGCGTTGCAGCACTTCCGCGCGGTCAACGCGAGCGAAGAAATCGCGCAGCAGATGAGCATCGCGCCGAACGAGGCGCTGCTGCTGATCACGCGCGTCGGTTACACCGCCGACCAGCGCGCGATCGAACTCACCGATACCTACTGCCGCAACGATTACTACGATTTCGTCGCGGAGCTTCGCAAGTAGGCTGATGGCGCGCTATGCCCAGCGCGCGTCGTCGGTGCCGATCGGCACGGGCGGGCGGGCGTAGAACGGCGGCGTCTCCGACAGCCGTTCCGCCGGCATCACGCTTGTGACACGGCCAAACGGTGAGTCGACGGTTTCCAGACAATCCTGCACGTCATCGAACGTGACGTCCGGCGTGCGCCAGCCGTCGGCGACCTGTCCGAACGACGTCAGCCAGTGGCCCGTCTGCGCCAGCGAAAGCCGGACGTGCCAGCTGCCGCCTTCGGTTGCCCGCCTGGCCAGCGCGACCATTGCGCCGAATGCAGCCAGATAGCCCGTGCCATGATCGAGCGCCTGACACGGCAGATGTCTGGGCATTCCACCTTGCGTTTCTGAACCACCGCCTTCGCCGCGCGCCGCAAGACTCTCCGTCCACGCGATGCCGCTCGCCGACTGCACGAGGCTGTCGAAGCCGCGTCGCAGCGCCCACGGCCCGGTGTGGCCATATGCCGAAATCGACACGCACACGATGCCCGGACGCAGCCGCGCCAGCTCTTCCGGCGCAAACCCGCGCGCCGCGAGTGAGCCCGGACGATAGGCCTGCAGAAACACATCCGTGTTGCCCGCCACCAGCGCACGCAGTCGCGCGCGCGCGGGGTCGTCGCGCAGATCGAGTGTTGCGGAGCGCTTGCCGCGACCATTGTCGATCACGAGCGGCGCAATATTCGGCAGATGAGGACCGTTGATCAGCAGCACGTCCGCGCCGTGCTGCGCGAGCGCGCGCCCCGCAACCGGCCCCGCGATGATCCGCGACAGGTCGAGTACACGGGTGCCGGCAAGCGGCAGGGACGCGTCGCCGCGACCCGGTGCCTCGGGTTGGGAATCGCCGATCCGTTCGATCTCGAAGAGCGGCAGGGACGCGATCGCCTTCGCCTGATCGAGCGCGGCCCATTCATCGGGCGCGCGGATCAGCGCAGCGCACAGACAGGCGTCGGCGAGCGTCTGATCCAGCGTCGCGCCGTGCCAGCCGCGAATAGCTTCAGCGACGGCCTTCGGATCATTGGCGCAGCCGAGCACCTTCAGCACACCGTCAAGATGATGCTGAAAGTTGGTATGAAGCTGGATCCAGCGATTGTCGCGCGTCGCGTAAAAGCCGGTGACCGGATTGCGCAGCTCAGGCGGCAGCCCGTCGTTCACCCGCAGATACCGCTCGCTGCGAAACGTGGCAAGCGCACGCCGCACGTCGACGTCGACGCGCTGCTGCCGGCCGGTACGCAGGCGAAAGCATTCCGCGGCGGCAAGCGCCATGGCCGCAATCGTCGCGGACGCCAGCGTGCCAACGCGATAGACGGACGGCAACGCAGGGTCTTCGCCTGCGAGCGAGACGGCGTCAAGCGCCGCGGGGCTGCAGGCCGCCAGCGACCAGAGATGTTCAAGCGCGAGTCGCGGTGTCATGAGCAGGGGCAAGCGCCCGCGACGAAGCGGGCGCATTGATGGAACTCACTGTTCGATCATAAAACGATCGCCCCGTTCCTGCCGGAAGGCACAAAACCCGCCGCAGCCTGCGCTCACGCCGCCGGGAACCAGCGCGGCATCCACGCACGCAGCGATCGCCGGGAGAGCCTGAACAGCCGCGAAGCATCGGCCGACAGCGTCCGCTCACGCAGCTCGCAGCCGGCGAACGTCAACGCGACGCGCGCGTTGCCGGGCCCGGCGCTCACCCACGCCCGCGCGCCGCGCGGCAACTCAAATGTTTCACCGGCGGCGAGCCAGTAATCCTCCGGATCGCCATCGAGCGTGATCCAGATTTCCCCGGCCATCACCTTCAGGATGAGCGGCCGGGCGACGCGCCATGCGGCCGCCGGCTCGTCATGTTGCAGTTCGAAAGTACGGATTTCGCGCATCGCAGTGCTCCTTGAAACGACTTTATGATTGAGTCATTATTGCGGCGCGACGACCGGAACCCCATGCACACTTCCGGACAGTTTCATCGAAACTGTACAGTCGAAAAACCAGACAGTAGCCGCTAATCCAGACAATGAGCCAGCCAATGAGCCGGACAACAGGCCGGACAGTGAGGTGGTATGAAACTCGAACTTGACCGCGAAAACGGCGTGCCGCTCACCGAGCAGATCGTCAACGGCGTTCAGACGTGGATCCGGTCGCGCGTCGCGCATCCGGGCGCGAAACTGCCGTCGATCCGCCAGTTCGCCACCGATTACCAGATCAGCCGCTTCCCGGTGATCGAGGCGTACGACCGGCTCGTGTCGCTCGGTTTCATCGATTCACGGCACGGTTCGGGCTTTTACGTCGCCGAACGTTCGCGCGCGATGCTCGCGGGTCAAGGCACGTCCGACCCGCGCCGCGCGGACGAAGAGTCGGTCCACATCCTCCAGCAGTTCAACCATCCGGGCGAATCGCTGAAGCTCGGCAGCGGCTTCATCCCCGAAGCGTGGCGCGACATGGACAGCATCGGCCAGGCGATCCGTCACGTCTCGCGCGTCGACAGTTCAAGCTTGATCGACTACGCAACGCCGCTCGGCAACGCGACCTTGCGCGACCACCTGCAGGGCCGCATCGCGCAGCTCGGCATCATGGCCGACGCGTCGCAGATCCTGATCACGAACGGCGCGAGCCAGGCGCTCGACATGCTGATGCGCTACATGCTGAAGGCCGGCGACACGGTGTTCGTCGAAGATCCGGGCTACTACAACCTGAACGGTCTGCTGAAGCTGCATGGCGTGCGGCTCGTCGGCATTCCGCGCACGCGCAACGGCCCCGATCTCGACGCGATGCAGGCGATGCTGAAAGAGCATCGTCCACGCCTCTTCTTCATCAATACGGTGTTCCACAACCCGACCGGCACGACGATCTCGCCGCCCGTCGCGTTTCGCCTGCTGCAGCTCGCACGCGAGCACCAGTTCACGATCATCGAAGATGACATCTACGCCGACTTCCAGACCGAGCCGACCGACCGCCTCGCGACGCTCGACCAGCTCGAACACGTTGTCTATGTGGGCGGCCTGTCCAAGACGCTGTCGTCTTCGCTGCGCATCGGCTATCTGGTGGCGAGCCCGGCGATCGTCAAGGATCTCGCCGACGTGAAGATGCTGACGAGCATCGGCGGCTCGCGTTTCGCGGAAGCGGTAGCCGTCGCGCTGCTGGAGCGCGGCATGTATCGCAAGTATCTCGAACGGCTGCGTCGCCGGATGCGCGATGCGCTCGGCCTTACCGTGCACACGCTCGAAGACAGCGGGTGGGATCTTTTCGATAAACCGCTCGGCGGCAAGTTCGTGTGGGCGCGCGTGCCGCATGTCGAAGACGCGACGCGGCTCGTCGAGTGTGGCGCGCCGCTCGGCGTGACGGTCGCGCCGGGCAGCTACTTTCGCCCGAACGCCGAACCGAGCCCGTGGATCCGGATCAACGCGGCGTTCACCCACGACCCGCGCGCGCGGGCATTCTTCGACGCTGCCGCCGCGCTTCCGGGCTGACGCACGACGCTGCGTCCGCTGCGTCCGCTGCGTACCCGGTGCCACCGGGCAACGCCCGCCGCAACCGGCAAGGCACCCACCCGGCGCGATTCCCGGCGGCGTCGTGACGCTTGCCGTTAAAATGACGGCTCGCCGCGTTGCCAGACTGCGCGCCGCCTGCGCCCTCCTCTGCCCTCATGTCCATCGCCCAGACCGCGTCCGCCCCGTCTTCGAAATCCCTCACCGTATTGCTGTGGCTGGTGGCCACCGGCTTCTTCATGCAGACGCTCGACGCGACGATCGTCAACACGGCGCTCCCCGCGATGGCGACGAGTCTCGGCGAACTGCCGCTGCGCATGCAGTCGGTGGTGATCGCGTATTCGCTGACGATGGCGGTGATGATTCCAGTGTCGGGCTGGCTCGCGGACAAGCTTGGCGTCCGGCGCGTGTTCCTGAGTGCGATCCTCGTGTTCACGGTCGGCTCGCTCCTCTGCGCGAACGCGCATACGCTGAACCAGCTGGTGGTGTACCGCATCGTGCAAGGTGTGGGTGGCGCGATGCTGCTGCCCGTGGGGCGACTCGCCGTGCTACGCACGTTTCCGGCTGAACGTTATCTTCCGGCGCTGTCGTTCGTCGCGATTCCGGGGTTGATCGGTCCGCTCATTGGTCCGACGCTCGGCGGCTGGCTCGTGAAGATCGCGTCGTGGCACTGGATCTTTCTGATCAACGTGCCGGTGGGCATCGCCGGCTGCATCGCGACGTTCATCTTCATGCCGGACAGCCGCAATCCTGATACGCCGAAGTTCGATCTGAAAGGCTATCTGCTGCTGATCGTCGGCATGGTCGCGATCTCGTTCGCCCTCGATGGCCGCACGGAACTGGGCATCCAGCACGCAACCGTGCTGGTGCTGCTGATCCTGAGCCTCGCGTGTTTTGTTGCGTATGGACTGCATGCGGTGCGCGCGCCGCAACCGATCTTCTCGCTCGATCTGTTCAAGATCCACACGTTCAGCGTCGGTCTGCTCGGCAACCTGTTTGCGCGGATCGGCAGCGGCGCGATGCCGTATCTGATTCCGCTGCTGTTGCAGGTGAGCCTCGGCTACAGCGCGTTCCAGGCGGGCATGATGATGCTGCCGGTTGCGGCGGCGGGGATGTCGTCGAAGCGGCTCGCGACGACGCTCATCATGAAATACGGCTACCGGCGCGTGCTCGTCACAAACACCGTGCTCGTCGGCCTCGCGATGGCGAGCTTCGCGCTGACGAGCGCCGGCCAGCCGCTCTGGCTGCGGCTCGTGCAGCTTGCGTTCTTCGGTGGCGTGAACTCGATGCAGTTCACGGCGATGAACACGCTCACGCTGAAAGACCTCGGCACCGGCGGCGCGAGCAGCGGCAACAGCCTGTTTTCGCTTGTACAGATGCTGTCGATGAGTCTCGGCGTCACCGTCGCGGGCGCGCTGCTCGCGACCTTCACCGGGCTGATTGCACGCGTCACCGAAGCCAATTCGCTGCCGGCATTCCACGCGACGTTCCTGTGCGTCGGCATCATCACGGCGGGCTCGGCGTGGATCTTCGCGCAACTCTCGCCGGATATCCGCTCGCGGGCGAAAAAGACCGACCCATCCGAGCGGACGTAACGACGGTATCGCGTCAGGGCGCCAGGTGACGTCGCGTTTCCGCGGTTCATGCCGGCGTAATGGCTCAGACGGTTCGCGGGTTTCGGCACAGAAACGCCGTGCACGAGTACCCGCAGCAGGGCGTCACGCGCACCATCGCTGTGCGTCGCGCGGCCGCGAAGTGCGAGCCGGCACACAGCCTGACGAATCCAGCCGCACGCAGGTGTCATTTTCGGATGCGCATACTTCTTGCTGGCCTATCCTGTAAACTTGCGTTTTCGGCGGGCTGTGCGCCACAGCTGACCACTACACGACCGATATGATGAGCATGATCGACCTCGATCCCCCCGGCTTCCAGCCGCCGCGTCCGATGGCGGGCGACGAAGGCGCGCGCCGCACCGTCCTGTACGGCGGCTATACCGTCTTCAGCGTGTTCCAGCCGGTGTTTTCGGTGTCGCACCGTCGCGCAATCGGTTATCACGCGTCGCTACGCGCGCGCGATGAACACGCGCGTCATGTGCCGTCGCACGAAGTCTTCACGCAGGCCGCGCGGCGCGGCGATCTGCTTGAACTCGGGCGTCTTGCCGAATCCCTGCATCTCGGCAACTTCAATGCGTTCGACAGCCACGACGAGTGGCTTTTCCTGAGCCTGCATCCTGCGGCACTGATGGACACGAGCTACGGCGACGCGCTGCTCGCCGGGCTGAAGGCGCTCGGCCTGCCGCCGCAACGCGTGGTGCTGGAAGTGTCCGAACAGGCCGGCGGCGAGACGACGCGTTTCTCGGAAATCATCGACGCGCTGCGCAAGTCAGGTTTCCTGATCGCGCTCGATGGTTTCGGCGCGAAGCATTCGAACATCGACCGCGTGTGGCAGCTGCGCCCCGACATCGTCACGCTCGACCGCTGCATTCTTGCGCAGGCGAGCGAGCATTCACATATCGAACGCGTGTTGCCCGGCCTCGTTTCGATGCTGCATGAATCCGGGCAACTGGTGTTGATGGGCGGACTTTCGACCGAGCGCGACGCGCTCATCGCACTCGAATGCAATGTCGATTTCGTGCAGGGCGCGTTTTTCGCGGGCCCAAGCGTCGATCCGGTGAAGCCGCAAGCCGCGGCCGGCTTGATGGATGCGCTGTCGGCGGCGTTGCGGGAGCGCGTATCGGCGCGCGAGCGTGCGCAGGTTTCGCGGCTTGCGCCGTACGTGAAGGCACTCGAAGCCGCCAGCGCCCAGCTTTTCGCCGGCGGGACGGTCGCGCACGCGACAGCGCCGTTGCTGGCGCTCGGCGAAACCGCGCGCTGTTTCGTGCTGGACGCCTCCGGCCGGCAGATCGGCGACAACGTGCTGCCACATGGCCGCGCATCGCAACGCGCAAAACGGTTCCGCCCGCTCCTGCATTCCGAAGGCGCGAGCTGGGAGCGCCGGCCGTATTTCATCCGGGCCGTTCGCGAGCCGGGCAAGGTTCAGCTGACGCCGCCGTATCTGTCGATCAACGAGGCGCACCTGTGCGTGACGGCGTCGATTGCCGCGGAAACGGCGCGTGGGTTGCAGGTGCTGTGCGTCGACATCAACTGGGAAGTCGCCGCGCACCGGAATTGAGGGATGCGGTTTTGTTGAGTGAAAGCGGCACGGCGCGCGCAGGCCGGTCAGCACATGACCGGTTCGGCGCGGCCAATCCGTTCAAGCAGGCGAGTGACAGCACGCGAACCCCACGCCGCATTCGCCGCACGCAGATTTACCACTGACGACACGACGCACAGCCGCGCGATGCGTCCATCGCAGGCGGCCGCGACGTCAAGCAGGCCCGTCACCTCCCCTTCCGCCATCAACGCAACGCCCGCCATGCCATTGATCGTCACAGGCGCGGCATTGCGCGTAGATGACGTCAGCTGATCCACCCAGCGCGCCGAAGCAATCGCCTCACCGGCATTGGCTTTTTCTTCCGCATCGCTGAGCACAACCGCTTCTTCGCTGAACAGGCGCATCAACTGCGCGCGATCCTGCGCCTCGATCGCCGCGCGCAACCGCTCGACGACCTGCGCATGCGCGGACGGATCGACGGCCGGCTTCGGCTCGCCGCCTTCACGCTGCAAGCGCGTTTTCGCGCGATGGACGATCTGCCGGCAGTTCGCCACCGATTTGCCGATGATCTGTGCGATGTCCGCGTAATCGCAATCGAGCGCCTCGTGCAGCACGAAGGCCGCGCGCTCATCCGGCGTCAGGCGTTCGAGCATCAACAGCAAACCGTACGACATCTCTGACGCACGCAGCGCCATTTCTTCCGCCGACGGCACGATGCCATCGAGCCACGGCTCTGGCAGCCAGCCTGCCGCACGCGACAGGCGCTCCATCTGCAGATGCCGCAGGCGATCGATTGCAAGACGCGTCGTAATCGTCGTGAGCCAGCCTGCGGGCGCGCGAATGTCGCTGGCGTCGGCGAGATGCCACTTGAGCCACGCGTCCTGCACGACATCTTCGGCTTCCGCGCGACTGCCAAGCATCCGGTACGCGAGCGCCATCAGCTTTCCCCGCGATGCCGCGAACGTCGCGGCCTTGTCCATTTCATCTTCCGTCATGCGTGATGCTCCGTGATCGTGGAGAAAACACTTCGGCGCTGTGGAATTCGCGCCCCGCCTTCATAGACGGTTCAGCGCGCCCCCATGTGACAGTCGCCCGACAAAATAAATCATGTCACGCGATACGGCGTTCCCGCGTCTTGCAGACAGGATTCTGCGCGACGTCAGCCGTGCGCGGAATCCACCAACAACCCAACGAGGAACGCATGTCATACCTGTATCCGCCCCCGTCATTTTCGGGTCTCGGCCTCGTGCCGACCGTCATCGAACAGTCCGGTCGCGGTGAACGCGCCTACGACATCTATTCGCGGCTTCTGCGTGAGCGGATCGTGTTTCTGGTGGGGCCGGTGAATGACCAGTCGGCGAGCCTGATCGTCGCGCAGTTGCTGTTTCTCGAGTCCGAGAATCCTGACAAGGATATTTCCTTTTACATCAACTCGCCGGGCGGCTCGGTTTATGACGGCCTCGCGATCTACGACACGATGCAGTTCATCAAGCCCGAAGTGTCGACGCTATGCACCGGCTTCGCGGCGAGCATGGGTACGTTTCTGCTCGCGGCCGGCCAGCGCGGCAAGCGTTACGCGCTGCCGAACGCACGCATCATGATTCACCAGCCCTCAGGCGGCGGACAGGGCACGGCCGCCGACGTCGAGATCCAGGCGAAGGAAGTGCTGTACCAGCGCGAACGCCTGAATGCAGTACTCGCCGAACGCACGGGCCAGAGCATCACGCAGATCGAAAAGGACACGGACCGCGACAACTACATGTCCGCCGAAGGTGCGCAGTTGTACGGTCTGATTGACGGTGTGCTGACGACGCGCACCGAGCTGCAGAGGGATGTGAAGCACAGCGAGAT
Source organism: Paraburkholderia sp. GAS42 (assembly GCF_050436565.1). Taxonomy (NCBI): domain Bacteria; kingdom Pseudomonadati; phylum Pseudomonadota; class Betaproteobacteria; order Burkholderiales; family Burkholderiaceae; genus Paraburkholderia; species Paraburkholderia sp. GAS42. The sequence goes on from NZ_JBNDML010000008.1 coordinate 57,753, forward strand.
GTGACGGGCCGGCTGGCGGGTTTCGGGCGCACCCGTGTGCGGCCCGAAGCGTCTGTCGCCTTTACCGCTTACGCGAGCCGCGATTCCAGATACGACGCCACGACCTGTTTGTATTCGACGAGCAGCAGCTTGCGCTCTTTGGGTTTCGCGACGGCGTACAGCGGATTCATACTTTTCACCACCTGAAGCGTGACCTCAGCGATGCGAAAGGCCTCGTCGCCTGAAAGCGCCGGCTGATAACGCTGGAACAGTTCGGCGAAACGGCCGCGCAGCCGGTTGCGCGCTGCCGCATCGCGTTTGAAATTCAGCGAAACCGACAGCAGTGGAATATAGGCGGGACGGGTCGCCATGAACGCCGCCATCATCTCGAACAGGCTGCCGACCAGTTCCGGCACCGTCATCCCTTCAGCCGCGACGCTGAGCGCGGTCCAGCGCTCTTCCATCTCGTTGGCATAACGCGTGCGCAGCGCGAACACGAGCGCTTCCTTGTTCGGAAAGTACTGATACACGGCACCGATCGACGCGCCCGCGCGCTCCGCGATGGCGGTCATGGTCGCGGCGTCGAAACCGCGCTCGGCAATTACCGCGCCCGCCGCTTCGAGCAGCGCATCGACGCGCCGCGCGGCGCGCTCCTGTTGCGGCACCCGCCGCGCGGTTCCAGACAGAGCTGAGGACATTCTCACATTCTGAGCGTATGATTATATGAGGCCATCCTCACATAAAGGCGACATATGACGCAAGCACTTTCACTCGATCCGAAGACCACCGCGCTGGTTCTGATCGACCTCCAGCATGGCATCGTCGGCCGCGAACTGGCGCCGTATCCGGGCAGCCAGGTCGTCGAAAATTCGGTGCGTCTTGCCGAGGCAACGCGCGCCGCGGGCGGCACCGTCGTATTCGTGCGCGTGCTGCTGACAGAACTGCTGCAGCGCTTGACGGACGCCGCGCCGCAGGCGCCGAACACCCCGCCGCCGCCCGCGATTGCATCTGAGCTGGTGCCGGAAGCCGGCGTACAGCCTGGCGATCTGGTGGTGACGAAGCGCCAATGGGGCGCGTTCTACGGCACCGATCTCGAACTGCACCTGCGTCGCCGTGGCATTCGCACGGTCGTCATGGCCGGCATCGCGACGAATTTCGGCGTCGAGTCGACGGCGCGCGCGGCGTTCGACCAGGGCTACGACCTTGTCTTTATCGAAGACGCCATGTCGAGCATGAGCGCCGAGGCGCACAAATCCAGTACCGAAGGCGTGTTCCGGGTGATGGGCCGCGTGCGCTCCACGGCTGGATATGTCGAAGCGCTGGGTCAGGCGTCGTAACAGGCCTCGAGCCGGCTGTTTCGGCAGCCGGAGCCGGCACGCGCCATGGAGGAAGCTCGCGAACGAAAAACCGCAGGGCGAAATTCAGGAAAGAACCTTGTCGACAAAAGTCTGTACCGCGCCATTGAACAGTCCGGGCCTTTGCAGCGGCGCGAAATGACTCACGCCAGGCAGCAGGACGAGTTCCGCACCGGGGATGCTCCGCGCGAGATATTCGGCGTGTTCCGGCTTGATGAATTCATCGTGCTCGCTCTGCACGATCGCGACGGGCACACGGATCGCAGCCAGCTCGTGCGCGGAATAGTTGGGTTGCGTCCGCATCATCTCGCTGACCGCGCCAACAAACGCATCGAACTGATCCGGTGTGGCGGACAGCTGTTCGTAGTCTCTGCGATGTCGTCCGAAACACCGGTCGATGAGCGGCGTGGGCACGAATGCCTTTGTGCCGCTCGGGTCCATGTTGCATCCAAAGAAGAAGACGCCCGCAACGCGTTCGGGCGCTTTCATCCCGAGGATCAACGCAGTGCATGCGCCGTCGCTCCATCCCACCACGGCGGCTTTTTCGAGCTGTAACGTGTCCATCACGGCGAGCACGTCGGACGCCATCCGTTCGTACAGGAAGGGCTTTGAATCGCGCGTGCTACGGCCGTGGCCGCGGCTGTCGATGATTACGACGCGATGGCCCGCGCCGACCAGCGCCGGCACCTGATAGCCCCAGTTGCCGCTATGGCCGAGGCCACCGTGCAGCAGGATCATCGGTGAGCCGGCACCGTACGTCGCGTACCAGATTCGGGCGCCGTCGTTGTCTACGTAGCCTTGATCGCGCGTGACGGGCAGCGGCGCTGCGCCGTGCGCTTCGAAGTGCTTGAGGTCGTCGTCTTGAGGTTCCATGTTGATCTGGCTCGAAGTACGGGTGGACGTTGCGTTGAAGTCTGGGCAGGCTCGCCGCGAACCGCAGAATGCCACCGCTTTTGCGAACGTGCATGGCTTCAGGCGACAAACTGAAAGGTTTTATCCGCTCGCCGCCGTTCCGGCCCGCGCAGATCGCGACGTGACGCGACGCGACATGATGGCCGCAGCGGATCCGACGCCCAGAAAACAGAAAGCCCTCACACAGGAGGGCTTTCATTTCAACTTCGATTCGCGAACCGCTTACGCGAAATTCTTCGAAGCAAATTCCCAGTTCACGATGTTCCAGTACGCTTCGACAAACTTCGGACGCGCATTGCGATAGTCGATGTAGTACGCGTGTTCCCACACGTCGATCGTCAGCAGCGGCTTCGCATCGGTGGTCAGCGGCGTTGCAGCGTTGCTGGTCGAAACCAGATCGAGCGAGCCGTCGGTCTTCTTCACGAGCCATGCCCAGCCCGAGCCGAACGTGCCGACTGCGACCTTCGTGAATTCTTCCTTGAACTTGTCGTAGGAGCCCCACTTCGCGTTGATCGCGTCAGCGAGCTTGCCAGTCGGCGCGCCACCACCTTGCGGCGACAGGCTGTTCCAGAAGAACGTGTGATTCCAGATTTGCGCTGCGTTGTTGAACACACCGCCCGACGACTTCTTGACGATCTCTTCCAGCGACAGGTTCTCGAACTCGGTGCCAGGAATCAGCTTGTTCAGGTTGGTCACATAGGTCTGATGATGCTTGCCGTAGTGAAACTCGAGCGTCTCTTCCGACATGTGCGGAGCGAGCGCGTTCTTCGCGAACGGCAGCGGCGGGAGCGTATGTTCCATGATTGCGTTCCTTGTATCGTGTTATGGGGAGTCTGCGGATAACGCTGTAGAGCACTCGATTGTAGGCGACCCGGAATAACCGTGCAAACCGCCGGTCTTTATGACGGGGATCGTGCAAACGCGCTGCACCTGCAGCGTAAAAGATGCTCGTGCAACCCGTGTGACGAGGTCAAAAGTACGGAATCAAAAGCCTTCAGTGAGACGCGGCTGCACGTCGGAAAGCGCGATATCGGCCGAGCCTTCAGCGAGATGAACGGTGAGACGGCGGCCCGGTTTCAGCGCTGACGGCGCGCGCACCGCACGACCGTTCTGCGCATCGAGCAACGCAGCATAGCCGCGCTCAAGCGTGCGCTGCGGGCTCAATACTTCGAGGCGCGCGGTGAGTGTCGCAACGCGCGCCGTCTGCCGCTCATGCAGACGTTGCTGCGCGCGCTCGAGCCGTTCAGCGAGCGCATCTACCTTCGCGTGATGCGCGATGAGATCGGGACGCCAGCGCTGCCAGCGCATCTGCAGCAACGAGAAGCGCCCCCTCGCGTCGCGAACCGGACGCGCACCCGCCGACGCCAGCCTTACAGAAAGCTGATGCAGATGCGTGCGCTGTCGCGCGAGCCGTTCGGCAGGCGAAACGAGGCGGCGCGCGAGCCAGTCGAGTTGTTGCGCGCGACGTTCCATCATGCGGCCGAAGCCACGTGCGAGCGTGGCGTGCCGATGATCGAGATCGCGCAGCAGCAGCACGCGTTGCGGGCTGACGAGTTCGGCGGCGCCGGTCGGCGTCGGCGCGCGCACGTCGGCGGCGAAGTCGGCGATCGTGAAGTCGGTTTCGTGCCCCACGCCGCTCACCACCGGCACCGCGCTTTCAGCGATCGCGCGTGCGAGCACTTCTTCGTTGAACGCCCACAGGTCTTCAATCGAACCGCCGCCGCGACACACGATCAGCACATCGATTTCGCGCCGTGCGCTGGCCGTCTCGACCATCGCCGCGAGCTTCGCGCTGACGCCCGCGCCCTGCACCGGCGCCGGATAAATGATCACCGGAATATGCGGCGCGCGACGCTGGAGCGTCGTCAGCACGTCGCGCAACGCGGCGGCCTGTAGCGATGTGACGATGCCGATCGCACGCGGATGCACCGGAAGCGCGCGTTTGCGTTCGGGCGCGAACAGGCCTTCGGCTTCGAGTTGCGCCTTCAGCTTCAGGAACGCTTCGTAAAGACGGCCCTGGCCCGTGCGGCGCACCGCTTCGACGTTCAGTTGCAGTTCGCCGCGCGGCTCGTACATCGTGACCAGCGCGCGCACCTCGATGCGATCGCCTTCGCGCGGCGTGAATTCGGCGTACTGCGCGCGACCGCGGAACATCACACAGCGCATCTGCGCCTGGGCGTCCTTGATCGAGAAATACCAGTGGCCGCTCGCCGCGCGCGTGAAATTGGACACTTCGCCGGCCACCCAGACGAGCGGAAACGAGCGTTCGAGCATCGAGCCGATCGCACGATTCAATGCCGACACCGGCACGACGACCTCGCCGCCGGGCTCGCCGGACGACGCAAAAGGACTTTCGGAATTCATGCGAGGAATGGGTTTTGACAGGCAGGACAGACGATAGACCGACTGGCCATTCGCGTCCAGCGCACCGCGCAGAATATGGGAAGTGTCCACATTGGCGCACTATCGTGCGGACGACCCGATTAGCATCGTCGGGAAGGCCGTAAGTTCGTAGCATGTATTTGATTTTTATGGATTTTGCATTTCCAAAAGCGTGAGCTACGCCGACGCGCAGCGAGCCAGGCGGCCCTTTGCGGGCAACGGCAGGCAGGTTCTCCACAAAGTTATCCACAGGCATGGATGCACCGTTTTGACGATCTTCGTGGGCACGTTTTGCGCTAGCCGACTTGCGGCGCACGCCGCCCGCGCGCTAGAGTGCCGGCTTCCCGAAGCGCTCAGGCGCCGACCGGTTTCGCGTCATTTTCAGGTCGTCGTCGCCCTGCGCGGCGTCCGGCTCGACCGGCCGATTGCCGTTGCCCATTCACCGCCCGGAGAATCTGCGTTGCTGCCTGCCCTGCCCGCCCTGTCTGTCCTCCGCGCCTTCCTCGTCCTGCATGCCCTTCGCGCCCTGGGTGTACGTCGTGGGTTTTGTTCCGCGCCCGTCGTGCTGTCCGTCCCGGCATTCCCATCATGAGCGGACTGAAATCCCGGATCGAAGCGCGTCTGGCGCAGGAATGGCAACGCCGCGGCCCGCTCGCGTGGGCGCTGACGCCGTTTGCCTGCCTGTTCGGCGCAATCGCCGCGTCGCGTCGCGCCGCGTTCGCGCTTGGCTGGATGAAGAGCGTGCGCGTGCCGGTGCCCGTCGTGGTGGTCGGCAACGTCACGGTCGGCGGAACGGGCAAGACGCCGACCGTGATCGCGCTCGTCGACGCGCTGCGTTCAGCAGGCTTCACGCCAGGCATCGTGTCGCGCGGCTACGGCGCGAAAATTTCGCGCCCGACGGCGGTCACACCGGCGTCGTCGGCGAATGTGGCCGGCGACGAGCCGCTCCTCATCGCGCGCCGCACGGGCGCACCGGTCTGGGTCTGTCCCAACCGCGTCGCCGCAGCGGAGGCGCTGTGCGCGGCGCACACCGATGTCGACATCATCGTCAGCGACGACGGCCTGCAGCACTACCGGCTTGCGCGCAATGTCGAACTGGTGGTCTTCGATCACCGGCTGGGCGGCAATGGTTTCCTGCTGCCTGCCGGGCCGTTGCGCGAGCCGTTGTCCCGTCAGCGTGACGCGACGCTGATCAACAATCCGTACGACCGCGCGCTGCCGCCGTGGCCCAATACGTTCGCGCTCGCGCTCACGCCGGGCGATGCATGGCATCTCGACCAGCCGGCGCTGCGCCGTCCGCTCGCGCAGTTCGCCGGTGAACGCGTGCTGGCCGCCGCCGGCATCGGCGCGCCGGAACGGTTTTTCGCGACGCTGCGCGCGGCCGGCCTTTCGCCCGCGACCCGCGCGCTGCCCGACCATTACGCGTACACCACCAATCCTTTCGCCGACGTCGAGGCCGACGCCATCCTGATAACCGAAAAGGATGCGGTAAAATTGGGGCCCTGGCATGATGCGCGGATCTGGGTTGTCCCGGTCGAAGCCGCGCTGGATCACCGCCTTATCGCTTTAGTCGTGGAGAAAGTCCGTGGACGCTCGCCTGCTTGAAATTCTCGTCTGCCCGATCTGCAAGGGCCCGCTTAGCTACGATCGCGCCGCGCAGGAACTGATCTGCAATGCCGACAAGCTGGCCTACCCGATCCGTGACGGCATCCCGGTGATGCTTGTCGACGAGGCGCGTCAGACTGTCGAAGGCACGCTGGTCGAGCCGTTGAATCCGCCGTCGGGCGCGTAACGTTCGTGCGCCTGCGGGGCCTCCGGCTCCGCTTTCTTCGCTTCAGCCTTTGCGCGTTCGCTGTCGAGCCAGCAGTTTCGAGTATCGAACATCGAACGCGCGTCCACGGTTCTCATCCGCTGTCCGCCCTTCCGATGACCCAATCCGCACCTCCTGCCGCCCAGCCGTTCATTGCCGTCGTTCCGGCACGGCTTGCCTCAACGCGTCTGCCGAATAAACCGCTCGCGGACATCGGCGGCAAGCCGATGGTCGTGCGCGTGGCCGAGCGTGCGCTCGAGTCGGGTGCACAGCAGGTGTTGATTGCGTCGGACGCGCAATCGGTGCTCGACGTCGCCCGCGCACATGGCCTCGAAGCGGTGCTGACGCGCGCCGACCATCCGTCGGGCACGGACCGGCTTGCCGAAGTCGCTGCGCATTTCGGCTGGAGCGACGACACGATCGTCGTCAACGTACAAGGCGACGAACCCCTGATCGACCCGGCACTCGTGCGCGGCGTTGCAGCGCATCTTGCAGCCAGCAGTGGCTGCGCAATCGCCACCGCGGCGCACCCGATCACCGATCCCGCCGAAGTCTTCAATCCGAACGTCGTGAAGGTCGTACTCGACGCAAAGGGCGTCGCGCTCTACTTTTCGCGCGCCCCCATTCCGTGGGCACGCGACGCGTATCAGGCGCACTGGCCCGACGTCGCGACAATGCCCTCGCCACCCGCGCCTGCGACGGTCTACCGGCACATCGGCCTCTATGCCTATCGCGCGAAATTCCTGCGCACGTATCCGACGCTGACGCTCTCGCCGATCGAACAGGCCGAAGCGCTCGAACAGTTGCGCGCGATGTGGCATGGCGAGCGCATTGCAGTGCTCGTCACGCAGGACGCGCCGTTGCCAGGCGTCGATACCCCTGCTGATCTCGCTCGCGTACAGGCGTTATTCGGGTCGCGAGCGTAAAAACCCATGGCATAATCGAACGGTTGCGCGAGCCGCCCGGAGCCATTCTTCATCAGGGTTTCCCCCCGTTTGTGCCGCTGGCTGCCTTGCAGCGCCGTCGTTGAAGACGTGCTGCGCGAGGTACGCCGCTGCATTGCGCGCGGGTTTCAGAAACGCACTGAGCGAAGTTGTGCCGATATTCCGTCTGCCTCGCGCCGCCACAGAATTCACATAGATCTGGAGATATCACCATGCGTTTGATCCTGTTGGGCGCCCCCGGCGCGGGAAAGGGCACCCAGGCAAACTTCATCAAGGAAAAGTTCGGCATCCCGCAGATTTCGACGGGTGACATGCTGCGCGCGGCCGTCAAGGCCGGCACGCCGCTCGGCCTCGAAGCAAAGCGCTTCATGGATGCAGGCGAACTCGTCACAGACGAACTCATCATCAACCTCGTGAAGGAACGTCTGTGCGAGCCGGATTGCGCGAACGGTTATCTGTTCGACGGTTTTCCGCGCACGCTGCCGCAAGCTGAAGCGATGAAGCAGGCCGGCGTCGCGATCGATTACGTGCTGGAAATCGATGTGCCGTTCGACGAGATCATCGTGCGCATGAGCGGCCGCCGCATGCATCCGGCGTCGGGCCGCACGTATCACGTGAAGTTCAACCCGCCAAAAGTCGACAACGTTGACGACGTCACCGGCGAACCGCTGATCCAGCGCGACGACGACAAGGAAGAAACCGTCAAGAAGCGTCTGGACGTGTACGTCGCGCAAACCAGGCCGCTGATCCAGTACTACAACGACTGGGCAGCTCGCGGCGACGAAAACGGTTTGAAGGCGCCGCAGTATCGCCGCATTTCGGGCCTGGGTCTGGTCGATGAAATCCGCGCGCGTGTGTTCGATGCGCTGAAGTAAGCACATTCGAATGCCACCAGAAAACCCGCCGACATGGCGGGTTTTTTGTTTCCCCTCTGGATATGCCAGCAGGCGTAGCCACCCCACCCGGGTTGTTGCGGCGGAATTTCCAGCCGTTACAATCATCGATCAAGTGAATATCGAAACGCGACCGGTCGACGACCGATACAACAGGAGCAGTCATGGAGATTCGCGACAACGTATTTCTCATCACCGGCGGTGCATCGGGTCTGGGCGCGGCCACTGCACGCCTCGTCGTTGAAAACGGCGGCAAGGTCGTGCTCGCCGACCTGAACGTGGACGCCGGCAACGCGCTCGCGAACGAGCTAAGCGGCGTGTTCGTGAAATGCGACGTCAGCCGTGAAGACGACGCGACGCACGCAGTCGTTGCCGCCACGAAGCTCGGCACCCTGCGCGGCCTGATCAACTGCGCGGGGGTCGCGCCGGCGATCAAGACCGTCGGCAAGGACGGCCCCCATCCGCTCGATTCCTTCGTCAAAACCATCTCGATCAACCTGATCGGCACCTTCAACATGATCCGCCTCGCCGCCGCGGCGATGTCGAAGAACGAGCCGAACGCGAATGGCGAGCGTGGCGTGATCGTCAACACGGCGTCGGTGGCTGCGTTTGACGGGCAGATTGGTCAGGCGGCGTACGCGGCGTCGAAGAGCGGCGTCGTCGGCATGACGCTGCCCATCGCGCGCGATCTGTCGCGCAACGCGATCCGCGTGATGACGATTGCACCGGGTATCTTCGAGACGCCGATGCTGCTCGGCATGCCGCAGGAGGTGCAGGACGCGCTCGGCGCAATGGTGCCGTTCCCGCCGCGTCTCGGCAAACCGGCGGAATACGCGATGCTCGTTAAACAGATTCTCGACAATCCGATGCTGAATGGCGAAGTGATCCGGCTGGATGGTGCGATCCGGATGCAGCCGAAGTAGGGTTTTATCGGCGTGAGGCTGTGCGTTGCGTGATGACGCGATCCGTTGCGTCGCTTTCGGAGCGTCGCGTTGCATCGGATTACGACACGTGCCGTGAAAAAAAGAACGCCTGCGATTTGAGTCGCAGGCGTTTTGTTATGTCATGTGGGAATGTGCGAACCGGGCGAACCGGGCGAACCAGAAGGATTCAATCCCGATCGTCATGCTGCGTGCGTTGCCGCAACTCATGCAGTTGCGATTCGACAACCGTCGCATCCTCCGCATCCGGACGATCGCCAAGATAACGTTCAAGATCTTCCAGCGCCGGGCGCAGGTAATCGAGTCGCGCATAAGCAAAGCCGCGATCACGCACCTCTTCGATGCTATCCGGCAGCAGGATCACCAGACGCTGTTGCACTGCAAGCAGCCGCTGCCAGCGTTCCGTCTGCAGATACGTGCTCTTCAGGTTGCGCAGCATGCGCGCGATGATTTCGCGGCGCGTGGCGGGTTGCAGCAGCATGCGCAACGCGCGCCCCACCGATTCTCCGGCTTTCGCGACGTAAGGCTCCAGCATCTCCACCATTTCCGATTCGGACAGCGAATGTCCGGTGGTCGGATCGAGCATCACGTCGCCATCTGGCATTGTCACGCGCAGCAGGAAGTGCCCGGGGAACGACACGCCGCGCACCGGCACGTCGATCTGGCTCGCCATCTCCAGATACAGCACCGCCAGCGAAATCGGAATGCCGCGACGACGCCTCAACACCATATTCAGATGACTGTTGTCGGGATCGTAATAGTCATTGAGATTGCTGGCGAAACCCAGTTCGCGGAAGAAAAAGCGGTTCAGGATGCCGACTTTCTGCTTGAGGTCCGCATCTTCCGGCATGCGACGTCGCAGACGCAGCACCAGTTCGTCGATCTCGGCGAGCGTGCCCGTCAGATCAAGATCCGGGTAGGCATCCTGAGCGAGCGACAGCGCCGCCTCGGTGAGCGGCAGGCTGTCGTCTTCGGCTACAAGCGTGCTGAAATAGTCGAGAACCCGCGTCGTCGTGATCACTTCACCCGCCTTCTGAAATACGCGTACTTGAACCCCATCAGCCAGAGCATACCGAAATATAGCGCGGCGAACAGTACGAGACACGCGGCCAGCAACGCGATGCGCCGCACCGGCTCAGCGTGCATGCCGATCCAGTCGAAGCTGATCGCGAACCAGTGCATGACACCCGCCATCACGAGACACGCGCCGAGCAGCTGCACGAAGAAACGCGTCCAGCCGCTCGACGGCATGTAAATGCCGCGGCGGCGCAACATCACGAACAGAAGCCCCGCGTTCACGCACGAACCCAGCCCGATACTCAACGTGAGCCCCGCGTGCGCAAAAATCGGCACGAACACGTAGTTGCTCATCTGCGTGATGATCAGCACGCCAACCGCGATCTTCACCGGCGTCTTGATGTCCTGCTTCGCGTAGAAACCAGGCGCCAGGATCTTGATGAGAATCAGCCCGATCAACCCGACCCCATACGCCGACAGCGCGCGACCGACCATCACGACCGAATTGCCGTCGAACTTGCCGTAGTGGAAGAGCGTGGCCGTCAGCGGCTCGGCAAAGAAAAACAGCGCGATCGCGCTCGGCGCGGCGAGCAGGAACGTAACGCGCAGCCCCCAGTCGAGCAGCGACGAATATTCGTGCGGGTCCGCATCGACGTGCGCCTTCGAGAGGCTCGGCAGCAGGATCGTGCCGAGCGCCACGCCGAGGAGCGCGGTCGGGAATTCCATCAGCCGGTCGGCGTAATTGATCCACGAGACCGCGCCCGGCCCGATATGCGACGCGATGTTCGTGTTGATGATGAGACTGATCTGCGACGCGGAGACCGCGAACATCGCCGGTACCATCTTCGCGAGCACGCGCTTGACGCCGCGATGCCGGAGCGCCCGGACCGGGTTCAGCCCGATGCGCGGCATCATGTCGATCTTCTTCAGGCCCGGCAGTTGCACGACAAACTGCAGCACGCCGCCCGCGATCACGGCCCACGCGAGCGCATAGACCGGCGTTTTCATGTGCGGCGCGACGAACACGGCCGCGACGATGAACGCGACGTTCAGCAGCACCGGCGCGAACGCGGGCAGCGAAAAGTTCTTGTACGTATTGAGCACCGCCGACGCGAGCGACGTCAGCGAGATGAAAATGATGTACGGGAACATGATCCGCGTCATCGCGACGGCGAGCGGATACGCCTGCCCGTCCGCCCTCAGACCGGATGCGACCACGAAGACGACGAACGACGCACCCGCGATGCCCAGCGCCGACAGCACCACGAGCGCCCAGGCGAGCACCGTCGACGTGGCGTCGACGAGCGCCTTGGTGGCGTCGTGGCCCTGCTGGTTCTTGAACTCGGCAAGGATCGGCACGAAGGCCTGCGAAAACGCGCCTTCGGCGGAAATGCGGCGCAGCAGGTTCGGGATACGGAAGGCGACGTAGAACGCGTCGGTGTATTGGCTGGCACCGAACGCACGGGCGATCAGCGTCTCGCGGGCCAGGCCGGTCACGCGCGACAGCAGCGTGAATCCGCTGACCGTCAGCAGGGCTCGGAATAGATTCATGGGGCGCTTATTATACGGGTGCCGCTCGCGTGAGCGGGCGGACGGGACGAGCCGGAACGCGAGTCGGACCGTTTCCGGCGATGGACGTTCGCGAAATTTTCGTCGGATGCGTGGTTTGTTGCAGTGGGCCGCCGACACGTTTGCGACCTGCCTGTGCGATCCTGCACGCCCGACCGCAGCTCACCCGCCAGAGCGCCCATACTGCGCGGCATCGGGCCCGGCGGGCTATTTCCGTTGCCACGTGTCTGATTTTGTTGCTATAATCGCCGGTTTCGAGGCTCGCTCGGCCGTCAGATCACGTCCTCGCAGGTATAGAGGCAGAGTGAAACAGACGGTAGGCAGGTGAAAAGCGGGCGAAAAGCAGACGAAGGGCAGACTGAATCAGGCACGCTTTTGCGTATCGTTTGCCTGGCGTTTTGCCTCTCAGTCGGCTTCGAAGTCAGACCCAATCGAACTCTTTTGCGCCTCTGGGCAATCGCTCTCAGAGGTTCGGATCAAAGCAGCGCCGGCCCACTTGAAGGGCGGGCTCTGGAAACAGGAACAGGATAAGGAACCGTCATGGCAAATACCGCACAAGCACGCAAGCGCGCCCGCCAGGCCGCCAAGGCCAACTCGCACAACTCGGCGCTGCGCTCGAAGTTCCGCACCGCGATCAAGGCAGTCCGCAAGGCGATCGACGCCGGCGACCAGGCCAAGGCCGCTGAACTCTTCAAGGCATCGTCGAAGACAATCGACATCATCGCCGACAAGAAAATCGTTCACAAGAACAAGGCAGCTCGCCATAAAAGCCGCCTCGCTGCAGCCATCAAGGGTCTGCAAGCGCCCGCAGCGCAGTAAATCCGGTCAGCCCGCTACGGCGGGCTACCTCCTGTTTCCGCTGCGTCATGAAAGCCCGCTTTGGCGGGCTTTTTTGTTTTTGCGCGCCGTCCGCATGCCGCCTGTTCCCACGCGGTTTTTCTCACCAGACGCGGGCACAAAAAAACCCGCTCCTGCGGGTTTTTGTTCGCTCGGGCGTTGCGCCTGCCTGCTGCCTCGTATCACCGCGCCAGCGAGGCCTGGGGTCCTGCCCGTTACGCCTTCTCTGTGATCTTCTGTTGCGTGCCGTGATTCGCGGGCAGTTCACACGCCTCGGTCACGACGAGATCGTTATCTTTCGCGAAGTTCATGACGAAGTCGAAAGCCATCGGCTCGATGTCACGCAGCCGCGAATCAAGAATGACCACCTTGAGATCGCCGAGCAAGGTCGGGCGTACGTAGAGCGAGTATTGAAGACGGGCGTTCGGCCCTTTCGCGCCCGGACCAAAACACGACATGACGCCGGCAAGCCGTTCCGACCAGTCGCTCGGACGGAACTTCCTTCCTTTCGACGTGATGCCCTGAATGAAATACTCGGTTGGAGGTGCTTCGGCCATGTAGGGATACCTGTATGACTGCCCTGGAAAGTGCGTGCCCTGTGCGGACCCTGCGTGGACTCATGAGGCTGCCTGAAGATCCGGAACAACGGGCGCAGACCGCGCTGCGACGCCCTGAAACACGCCGCCAGGCGGCGAGCACAGCACGCCACAGGAACTGCATGACTCCACGCGCGCGAGCCGTGTCCCGAAAGCTCGGCGCATGCCTGCCGGGCTTGGGAAAACCCTGAGATTATAGCGCAGCAGGTGTCTTTCCGCATTGCACACAGGGCCAGAGACACGCACGCAAGCAATGCCGCGCGCGGCATGACAGGCCTGTGTCAGGCGCGCGCCTGGCCATCCGGCCGACTCGTCAAACCAGGCAAAATCCTTTATGCTGCATTGAGTTACCACAAACGACGGCGGCGCCGTCCGGCAATTCTGCCGGGTGAGACCGCCGTATTTGTTTCATGACCGCCAAGAAAATTCGTCATTATTTGCAGTTCAAGGATTTCTCGCTCGAAGACTACGAGTACGTGCTTGAGCGCGCCCGCATTCTGAAGCGCAAATTCAAGAACTACGAGACTTACCACCCGCTGCACGACCGCACGCTCGCGATGATCTTCGAGAAAAACTCGACGCGCACGCGCCTGTCGTTCGAAGCGGGCATCTTCCAGCTCGGTGGCCACGCCGTGTTCATGAGCACGCGCGATACACAGCTCGGCCGCGGCGAGCCGATCGAAGACGCGGCGCAGGTCATCTCGCGCATGGTCGACATCATCATGATCCGTACGTTCGGCCAGGACATCATCCAGCGCTTTGCCGATAACTCGCGCGTGCCGGTCATCAATGGTCTGACGAACGAATATCATCCGTGCCAGGTGCTGGCAGATATTTTCACGTACTTCGAGCACCGCGGGCCGATTCGCGACAAGACGGTCGCGTGGGTCGGTGACGCGAACAACATGCTCTACACGTGGATCGAAGCCGCCCACATCCTCGGATTCAAACTGCGCATCTCCACGCCGCCCGGCTACAAGCTCGATCACGCACTCGTCGCGCCGGAAAGCGCGACCAGCTGGCAGGAATTCGACGACCCGAACGAAGCCTGCGCGGGCGCCGATCTCGTCACCACCGATGTGTGGACGAGCATGGGCTTCGAGGCCGAAAACGAAGCGCGCAAGCAGGCCTTTGCTGACTGGTGCGTCGACGCCGACATGATGGCGCGCGCGAATCCGGACGCGCTGTTCATGCATTGCCTGCCCGCGCATCGCGGCGAAGAAGTGAGCGCAGAAGTGATCGACGGGCCACAAAGCGTCGTGTGGGACGAAGCGGAAAACCGTCTGCATGTGCAAAAGGCGCTGATGGAATTCCTGCTGCTCGGTAAGCTCAACCACTGAGCGTTCAGACCCAAAACCGCGGGTCTGCCCGCGGTTTAGTGTCAAAATAGCGTTTTTACGTGCCCGGATCAGCCGGCGCGCCTTGTCTTCCAGCATTTTTCCAGCTACGAGTTCACCATGAGCGATATCAAGAAAGTCGTGCTCGCCTATTCGGGCGGCCTCGACACCTCCGTCATCCTGAAATGGTTGCAGGACAACTACGACGCCGAAGTCGTCACGTTCACGGCCGACATCGGCCAGGGCGAAGAGCTGGAACCGGCGCGCAAGAAAGCCCTGCAACTCGGCATCAAGCAGGACAACATCTTCATCGAAGACCTGCGTGAAGAATTCGTCCGCGATTACGTGTTCCCGATGTTCCGCGCGAACACGATTTACGAAGGCGAATATTTGCTGGGTACGTCGATCGCGCGTCCGCTGATCGCAAAGCGCCAGATCGAGATCGCGCGCGCCACCGGTGCGCAGGCCGTCTCGCACGGTGCGACTGGCAAGGGCAACGATCAGGTTCGCTTCGAACTCGGCTACTACGCGCTCGAACCGGGCATCAAGGTGATCGCGCCGTGGCGTGAATGGGATCTGCTGTCGCGCGAAAAGCTGCTCGCGTACGCCGAACAGGCCGGCATTCCGATCGAAATGAAGCACAAGCAGGGCGGCGCGCCTTATTCGATGGACGCGAACCTGCTGCACATCTCGTTCGAAGGCCGCCACCTCGAAGATCCGAAGGCCGAAGCCGAACCGGATATGTGGCGCTGGACCGTCTCGCCGGAAGAAGCGCCGGATGAGGCAGAGTACCTCGATATCGAATATGAACACGGCGATCCGGTCGCGCTGAATGGCAAGCGCCTTTCGCCGGCTGAAATGCTGACCGAACTGAACCGCCTGGGTGGCAAGCACGGCATCGGCCGTCTGGATCTGGTCGAGAACCGTTACGTCGGCATGAAGTCGCGTGGCTGCTATGAAACGCCGGGCGGCACGATCATGCTGAAGGCGCACCGTGGCATCGAGTCGATCACGCTGGATCGCGAAGTCGCACATCTGAAAGACGACCTGATGGCGCGTTACGCTTCGCTGATTTACAACGGCTACTGGTGGGCGCCGGAGCGTCGTGCGATCCAGGTGCTGATCGACCATACGCAGGAAAAGGTCAACGGCTGGACGCGTGTGAAGCTCTATAAGGGCAGCGTGTCGGTGGTGGCACGCGATTCGAAGGAAACGCTGTTCGACAAGACCATCGCGACGTTCGACGACGACGGCGGCGCCTACAACCAGGCGGACGCTGGCGGCTTCATCAAGCTGAACGCGCTGCGTATGCGCATCGCCGAGAACGCGCGTCGCAAGCGGGGTTGATGCTGGCGTTCTGCGGTGGTTGACTTCGCGCAAGCGACGTTAACTGCCGCAGACGCTCATCTCGCGAGC
Source organism: Paraburkholderia sp. GAS42 (assembly GCF_050436565.1). Taxonomy (NCBI): domain Bacteria; kingdom Pseudomonadati; phylum Pseudomonadota; class Betaproteobacteria; order Burkholderiales; family Burkholderiaceae; genus Paraburkholderia; species Paraburkholderia sp. GAS42. Next base: position 73,741 of record NZ_JBNDML010000008.1, read on the forward strand.
GGGCCAGCGGCCATTCGCGCTACAAACAAACCGGCTCCGGCTCCAGTTCCACCCCAAACCGCGCAACCACGTCCGCCTGAATGGCCCGCGCGAGCGCAAGAATGTCCGCGCCCGTCGCGCCGCCGCGATTCACCAGCACCAGCGCCTGCCTGTCGTGGACAGCCGCCGCGCCGATCGCGCGCCCTTTCCAGCCGCACTGGTCGATCAGCCAGCCCGCCGCGAGTTTCACGCTGCCATCCGGCTGACGATAAGACACGACGTCCGGCTCGCGCTGCTGCAACGCCTCGAACCGCGCGCCATCGATCACCGGATTCTTGAAGAAACTCCCCGCATTGCCGAGCATCATCGGATCGGGCAGCTTTGCGCGCCGCACGGCGACGACTGCAGAGAAGATCGCCTGCGCATCCGCTGCAGCGTCACCCAGACCGCGCGCCGCCAGTTCACGCGCAATATCCGCGTACCCGGCCCGCGGCGCCCACGCTTTCGGCAGACGGAACGTCACCGACGTGATCACGAAGCGATCACGCCCTTCCCGCTTGAAGAAGCTGTCGCGGTAACCGAAGCGGCACGCGCTGGCGTCAAGCTCGACGACTTCGCCCGTCGCCAGCTCCACCGCGCGCAGCGATGCGAAGCGCTCGCACATTTCGAGGCCATACGCGCCGATGTTCTGGATCGGCGCCGCGCCGACCGTCCCAGGGATCAGCGCCAGGTTCTCCAACCCCGGGAAACCCTGCGCGAGCGTCCACGCGACGAACTCATGCCAGTTCTCACCCGCGGCCGCTTCGACGTACCATGCGTCGTCGTCCTCGCGCGCGAGACGCCGGCCGCGCAACGCGACCAGCAGTACGAGACCGTCGAAATCGCCCGTCAGCACGACGTTGCTGCCGCCGCCCAGCACCAGCCGCCGCAACCCCGCCACGCGCGGATCGTTTACCGCATCCGCCAGTTGCGTCTCCTGCTCGATGCTGCAGGCATAGCGCGCCGCCACGTCGAAGCCAAACGTGTTGTGCGCCTTGAGCGAAAAATGCGAAACGAACGAAGCAGGAGCGGCGTGAGGCATCAGGATTGCTGGAGAGTTTGCTGCATAAGCCTGTCGCATAAGGTCACCCGACAGGCAGGATCTTCAGGACCGCGCCGCGCACTATCGCGCAACAGCCTTGGGCAAATGGGAGCGGCGTCGGTAAAATGACGTCCGGTTCGTGATTATAGCGAGTGCGTCACGCGCGGCCTGCCGGTCGCGTCCGCCTCGCAGCACTATTGGGAGAACGCAATGCCATCGTTTGACGTTGTCAGCGAAGCCAACATGATCGAAGTCAAGAACGCGATCGAGCAGTCCAACAAGGAAATTTCCACCCGCTTCGACTTCAAGGGCTCGGACGCCCGCGTCGAGCAGAAGGAGCGCGAGCTCACCGCCTACGCCGACGACGATTTCAAGCTCACGCAGGTCAAGGACGTGCTGCTGTCGAAGATGGCGAAGCGCAATGTCGACGTGCGTTTCCTCGACTACGGCAAGATCGAGAAGATCGGCGGCGACAAGGTCAAGCAGGTCATCACGGTGAAGAAAGGCGTCTCAGGCGATCTGGCGAAGAAGATCGTCAAGCTCGTGAAGGACAGCAAGATCAAGGTTCAGGCGAGCATTCAGGGCGACGCGGTACGCGTGACAGGCACCAAGCGCGACGATCTTCAGAGCACGATCGCGATGCTGCGAAAGGACGTCACCGATACGCCGCTCGACTTCAACAACTTCCGCGATTAAACGGCCCGACGCGCCGCGGCGCCACTGAGCAAGCGGTCACGCAACCGAACGCAAGGCGGCGCATCAGGACGCATCCTGAAGCTCAATGCGCCTTGCCCGCTGGGGGCGGCGCGTTGCGCTTTTTCTTCTCACCGATACGACTCTCCTGGCCGGCGAGCAGTTTCGCGATGTTCGCGCGGTGACGCCAGATCAGCAGCGCGCTCATCGCCAGCACGGCCAGCGCGACGATATTCGCACCGAACAGAAACACGTCGAACAACGGCGCGAATACCGCGGCCACCAGCGCCGCCAGCGACGAATAGCGGGAGAAGAACGCGATGATGAGCCATGTCAGCGCAGTCGCGATGCCAAGCACCGGGTGAATCGCGAGCAGCACGCCGGCTGCCGTCGCCACGCCCTTGCCGCCCTTGAAGCGGAAGAACACCGGATACAGATGGCCGAGAAATACGGCGATGGCCGCGAGCCCGATCGCAGGATCATCGAGGCCGTAGCGCGGGCCGAAGTGGCTGGTGAGCCACACGGCAAGCCAGCCCTTGAACGCGTCGCCGAGCAGCGTGAGGATCGCCGCGAGCTTGTTGCCGCTGCGCAGCACGTTGGTGGCGCCCGGATTCTTCGAGCCGTACGAGCGCGGGTCGGCGAGCCCCATCGCGTGGCTCACGATCACGGCGAACGATACCGAGCCGATCAGGTAGGCCACAACGGCGACGATCAGGTTTTCCATGCTGGGGAACTCTTTTTGTAATGCGCCGGAAAGGCGAAGGGGTTACGAAAGCAAAGCCGTCAATGCAGCACAAACAGGAAGGCGCATATTCTACCGAACGCCGTCAGCGAAACCCGCACCCGCGCCCGTTACCATCAGGTTGCCCGCGTATTGCCATCAATCGACGCTCGCGCACTGCACCGGTCTGGCAGCGAGCAGATCCGTCACCACCTTCGGCGCGATGCTGACCAGAAACCCGCGACGTCCGCCATTCAGCCAGATCTGGTCGAGTTCGAGAATCGATGATTCGATGTACACCGGCATCGCCTTCTTCGTGCCGAACGGCGACGTGCCGCCAATCAGATACCCTGAATGGCGGTTCGCGACTTCCGGCTTGCATGGCTCGACGCGCTTCGCGCCGATCTGCCGCGCGAGATTCTTCGTCGATACCGTGCGGTCACCATGCATCAGCACGATGAGCGGTTTCGCGTGTTCGTCTTCCATCACGAGCGTCTTGACGACCTGATGCTCGTCGACGCCCAGTTGACGCGCCGATTCCGCCGTGCCGCCATGGTCTACATAATCATAGGGATGCTCGCCGAACGCGACGCCGTGACGTCGCAGAAACTGCGTCGCGGGCGTTTCGGAAACGTGTCTGGATTTGCTCATCGGCGCATTGTAATGGCGTCGCCGCGCGACAGCTATTTGCTCAAACCTGAATTGTGCGCGCCAGTTGAATGTGGCACGATCGTTCGAGAATATCCCGCCGCCGCGCCACGCGACGCATCCAGGAGACAGCCGTGACGGCCGACACCGCCCAGCATGCCCACGCATTCGATATCCCCGCGCTGCTTGCCGCGTTGCCGCGACGCATCGCCGATATTCCGGCGCTGTCCGCCGCGCGCGACCCAGAGCGCGTCTCGTTGATCGAAGACGCGCGTCAGCTCACCCGCCAGCAACTCGTCGATGCAGTGGATCAAACCGCCGCACAGTTGCGCGAGATGGGCGTGCGGGCGGGCGATCGCGTGATGATCGTCGCGGAAAACAGCGTCGTGCAGGTGGTGCTGCTGTTCGCGACGGCGAAGCTCGATGCGTGGGCGCTCGTATCGAACGCGCGGCTTTCCGCGGCGGAACTCGACGCGATCCGTGCGCATGCAGCGCCGCGCGTGATTGCGTACGCGGTCGAAACCTCGCCCGATGCGCGCGAACATGCCCAGCGACACGGCGCGCAGCCGGCGCCCGCATCGGCAATCGATATCGGCGCGTGGTCGTGGCTCGCCGATGCAACCGTGAGCGCCGAACCCGTCGAATCCGCCAGCGAAAAGCAGTGCGCCGCACTGATCTACACGACGGGCACAACGGGCACGCCAAAAGGCGTGATGCTCTCGCATCGCAACCTGATGTTCATCGCAACGATTTCCAGCACGCTGCGGCGCGTCGGTCCTGATGACGTCGTGTATGCCGTGCTGCCCATTTCGCACGTGTACGGGCTTGCGTCGGTGTGCCTCGGCAGCCTGCACGCGGGCGCCACGCTGCGGCTCGCGTCGCGGTTTTCGCCGGAAGCGGTGCGCCGCGCGCTTGCCGAAGAAAACGTGTCCATCTTCCAGGGCGTGCCCGCGATGCACGCAAAGCTGCTCGAACATCTGCAGACGCATGGCCACGCGTGGTCGGCGCCGCGTCTGCGGTTCGCCTATTCGGGCGGCTCGCCGCTCGACGCCGCGCTGAAAGCGCGCGTCGAAGGCGTCTACGGCGTGGCGCTGCACAACGGCTACGGCATGACCGAAAGCAGCCCGACCATATCGCAGACGATGCTTGACGCACCGCGCGCCGACGTGTCCGTCGGACAGGTGATTCCGGGCGTCGAAGTGCGTTTCGTCGGGCTCGATGGCGTCGGGGTGGCGCGCGGCGAGATCGGCGAGCTGTGGGTGCGCGGGCCGAACGTGATGCTCGGCTACTACCGCAGCCCGGAACAGACCCGCGCGACCGTCACTGAAGATGGCTGGCTCAAGACCGGCGATCTGGCACGCGAGGAAGCGGATGGCGCGCTTTCGATCGTCGGACGCAGCAAGGAACTGATCATCCGTTCGGGCTTCAACGTCTATCCGGCCGAGGTCGAGCACGCGTTAAATGCGCATCCCGAGGTCGTGCAGTCGGCTGTCATCGGACGTGCGGTCGAGGGCAACGAGGAAGTGGTCGCGTTCGTCGAACTCGCGGCCGGTGCGAAGGTAACGCCGGCTGAGTTGATCGAATGGTGTGGCGCGCGTCTCGCGCCTTACAAGCGCCCGGCAAAAGTGCGCGTGCTGGCGGCGTTACCGGCAGCGTCGACGGGCAAGATCCTCAAGCATCGTCTTCGCGATCTGATCTGATCCGGCCTCAACGCTCACCGATCGCGCCGGGCATCACCCGCGCGGATGATGCACCGCGTGCAGCGACTTCAGCCGCTCGCGCGCGACGTGCGTGTAGATCTGCGTCGTCGAGATATCGGTGTGACCGAGCAGCAGTTGCACGACGCGCAAATCGGCGCCGTGATTCAGCAAATGCGTGGCAAAGGCATGCCGCAGCGTATGAGGTGACAGCGGCGCGCGCACATCCGCGGCGGCGGCGTGGCGCTTGATGATGTTCCAGAACTGCTGACGCGTCATGCCTTCCGCACGTGACGTCACGAAGAGCGCATCGGCCGCACGCGCGCCGAGCAAAGCGGGCCGCGCTTCACGCAAATAACGCTCGATCCAGCCGTGCGCCTCCTCACCGAACGGAATCAGCCGCTCCTTCGAGCCCTTCCCCATCACACGCACAACACCTTCGTTTAAACCTACCTCCACCGTTTTCAGCGTGACGAGCTCCGTCACACGCAGCCCGCTTGCGTACATCAGTTCGAGCATCGTGCGATCGCGCAGACCGAGCGGCGTGTCGATATCCGGCGCGCCAAGCAGTGCTTCGACCTGCGCTTCGGTGAGCGTCGAAGGAAAACGCGGCGGCTGTTTGGCAGAACGGATGCGCAGCGTCGGATCCGCCAACGCGCGATGCTCGCGCACGGCCCATCCGTAATAACGGCGAAATACCGAAAGACGCCGGTTCGCGGACGTGGATTTGTCCTTCTGCCGCACCGCGCTGTACGCGTTCAGATCGGCTTCGCTTGCGGTATCGAGCGAGCCGTTGCGCGTGCTCGCGAGCCATCCGGCAAAGAGCTTGAGGTCACGGCGATACGCATCGAGCGTATTGCGCGACAGGCCGTGTTCGAGCCAGAGCGCGTCGCAGAATGCGTCGATGGACGCGTTACTCGCGATGAATAGCGGCGACCCGGCGGGTGCATCTTCCAGGACGGTTTCACTCATGCCGGTCGTGCGATTCATGCGTAGGGGACGCCTTCGTGTGCGAGCAGCCAGCGTTTGACCTTGCGGAAATAGCCGTCGTCGTCGTGATTCGCAAAGCCGCCGATGCCGCCCGACGCCACTACACGATGGCACGGAATCACCAGTGGAAAATAATTCGCGCCGCACGCCTGACCGACCGCGCGCGGCGCGCTGCCGATCTGCTTCGCGACCTGCCCATAAGTACGCACGACGCCCGGCGGAATATCGCTGATCGCCTGCCACACGCGACGCTGAAACGCGCTGCCAACGTCAGCCAGCGGCAGATCGAAGGTCGCCGACGCACGTTCGAAATAGCGTTCGATCTGCTCGACGGCTTCTTTTGCGAGCGGCGAATCGGGTTCGACGTTGCGCACCGAATCGGGCAGATAGACGATCTCGAGCACAGCGTTCGCTTCGATCCGGATGCCGACCTTGCCGAACGGCGCATCCATGACTGCGTTGAACATGATTGCCTCCTTGACGGTGCAGGTACGGTTTCCGCATTGATTGACCAAACAGCGCGGCACGATGCACATGCCACGCCGGAATCCCGCTACTTTACGCTGCTTCGAGCGCCCATTCCACGTGCTCACGGACCAGCGCCGACGCATCGTCAGCGCGAGCACGCAACGCTTCGACAATCGCCGCGCGCGCATCGACCGAAAGACTCGCACGGTCCGCACGCAACGCGTTGCCCATGCCGACCGCCAGATTGCGCAGCCAGCATTCGTAACCGATACGGCGGATCGCGCTGCCCTGCATGCGCGTGTCGAAATCTCCGGCGCTCCAGGCAAACAGCTCAACGAGCGTCGCGCGATCGAGTCCGTGCCGCACATCGAAATCCGCGACCGGCGCCGCTTGCGCGAACTTGTTCCATGGACACACGGTCTGGCAATCGTCGCAACCATACACACGATTACCGATCAGCGGCCGCAAGTCCTGGGGAATACTGCCTTTCAGTTCGATCGTCAGATAGGAAATGCAGCGGCGCGCGTCGACCTTATACGGCTCGACGATCGCGCCCGTCGGACATACATCGATGCAGCGCGTACAGCTGCCGCAATGCGCGCCGGGCGTTTCGGGTGCGCGTTCAGGTGTCGTTTCAGCGTCGGTCGGCAACGGAATGTCGACGTAGATCTCGCCGAGAAAAAACAGCGAGCCGGCGTCGCGCTGAAGTAGCAACGTATGCTTGCCGCGCCAGCCGATGCCCGCCTTCTGCGCGAGTTCGATTTCGAGCACCGGCGCGGAATCGGTAAACACGCGAAAGCCGAATGCACCGATCTCCGCTTCGATCTTTTCCGCGAGTTGTTGCAAACGGTTACGCATCACCTTGTGATAGTCGCGGCCGCGCGCATAGATCGACACAACGGCCGCCGACGGGTCCGCGAGCCGCTGATGCTCGACCGCCCGCCAGTCGTACGGGCCTGCCTGTGCGGCGCTTTCAGCGAGTTTCGACGTGTTATCGGTATTGCTTTCGTCGCGCTTTCCGGCCATCGTTCCGGCGGGCAGATAGGCGATTCGCGCGGTAATCACGCGTCGCGTGCCGGCCACAAGCCCGGCCGGCCTCGCGCGTTTCATACCGTGTTTCGCCATATAATCCATCTCGCCGTGGCAGCCCGCTTCGAGCCATGCGGCGAGCCCCGCCTCGGCAGCCGTGAGGTCGGTATCGCTGATGCCGATCGCACTGAAACCGAGTTCGCGGCCCCACGTTTTGATGCGCTGCGCGAGCGCTTCCAGCGCCGCTTCATCGAAATGACGCATGGCACGCGCATCGTCGTGAGACGCAGGCGTGCAGGATTCAGGGGACTCCGGACTTCGGTTCATCACGCCATTTTACGAGAATGCCCGACCAGCCTGATCAAGTCACCACGCCCGCTGCTCCCGTCCTGCTCGAACGCCACTTCGCGCTCGCGGACGAAGCCGCCACAAACGCCTTCGGCGCGCGCTTCGCCAGCGCCATCGGAGGCGTGCGCGCAGCCGCCGCTGAAGCCGGCGGCACGCGTGCATTCCAGGGCTTGCAGGTGCAGTTGGCGGGCGATCTCGGCGCCGGCAAAACCACACTGGTTCGCGCGACACTGCGCGCGCTCGGTCACACCGGACGCGTACGCAGCCCCACCTACACGCTCGTCGAACCCTACGCGGTCGAACGGCCGGATGGGGAACTTGAGCTGTATCACTTCGATCTCTACCGTTTTACCGATCCGGCTGAATGGGCCGACGCGGGCTTTCGCGAATATTTCGACAGCGGCGCGATCTGCCTCGTCGAATGGCCTCAACGCGCGGGCGCGCTGCTGGGCGTGCCGGATCTCGTCTTCTCGCTCGATGTGGAGGGCGAAGGACGCCTTCTCGTCGCGCGCGCATTCAGCGAATCAGGAAAGGCATGCCTCGAAAGATGTTGATCAAACCGTTCCGCTCGATCGAATCGGCGGCGACCGCCACGCATAACTGGCGTCGCCGGCAGATTCTGCGCGCGGGTGCGTCGACGCTCGTGCTCGGACTCGTCGCGCCGCGTCTTGCGTTCGCGAGCTCGGTGCTCGGCGTGCGCGTCTGGCCGGCACGCGATTACACACGCGTCACGATCGAATCGGACCAGCCACTGGAGAATGCGCAGCATTTGCTGCAAGGTCCAGACCGGCTCGTCGTCGATCTGAACGGACTCGATCTCGACCAGGCGCTGCGCGATCTCGTCTCGAAGATCACGCCAAACGATCCGCAGATCCAGTCGGTGCGCGTTGGGCAGTATCAGCCGCATGTGGTGCGGATGGTGTTCGACCTGAAGGGTTCGGTGAAGCCGCAGGTGTTCACGCTGCCGCCGGTCGGCACGTATAAATACCGCCTCGTGTTCGATCTGTATCCGGCCGTAGCACCTGATCCGCTGATGGATCTGCTCGCGCAGACCGAACGCAAGGAGCAGAAGCTCAACGAAAACAGCGCGCCGCCCGCCACGCTCAGCGGCCCGGCCGCGACCACGCCGACGCCCGGCGACAGCGACGCGTTCTTTCAGCGTTACGCGCAGGACAACGGGCCGTCGACGCCATCGCCGGACGTGCCGCGGCCGCCTGCGCACATCACGCCGACGCCTGTGCCGCGACCCGCTGTACCGAAGCCGACGCAGCCGCCCACCGCCATCGCAGGCAACGACGATGACGACGGCGCCGACGATACCTACAGGTTCACCGCGCCGAAGTCCGGCAAGGGCGGCACCGTTCGTCTTCTGACGGTCGCGATCGATCCGGGACACGGCGGCGAAGATCCAGGCGCGATCGGTGGCGGCGGCACGTACGAAAAACACATCGCGCTCGACGTCGCGAAGAAACTGCGCGCGAAGATCGACGCGCAGCCGAACATGCGCGCGATGATGACCCGCGACGCCGACTTCTTCGTGCCGCTCAATGTGCGCGTGCAGAAGGCGCGTCGCGTTGGCGCGGACCTGTTCGTGTCGATTCATGCCGATGCGTTCACCGATCCTTCCGCACGCGGCTCGTCGGTGTTTGCGCTGTCGGAGCATGGCGCATCGAGCGCGGCCGCGCGCTGGATGGCGAACAAGGAAAACGCATCGGACCAGATCGGCGGCATCAACATCAAGTCGGCGGATGCCAGCGTGAACCGTGCGCTGTTCGATATGTCGACGACCGCGCAAATTCGCGATTCGATGCGTTACGGCAACTTCGTGCTGAAGGAAATCGGCGACATCAACAAGCTGCACAAGGGATCGGTCGAACAGGCGGGGTTTGCCGTGCTGAAGGCGCCGGATATTCCGTCGATCCTCGTCGAGACCGCGTTCATCAGCAACCCGGACGAAGAGAAGCGCCTGAACGACGACGCCTATCGCGACCGGATGGCCGACGCGATCATGACGGGCATCAAGCGTTACTTCGCCGCGAATCCGCCGCTGGCGAAGAACCGGATGACGTAGGGCGTTCGGTCTACTACCGCGCGTTGTGTGGAAACGGCTGCTCTGCGCAGCCGTTTTTTTTGCAGTACGCCTGCGCACGATGGAGCATCGAACGTGCGAGCGTGGGTTCGCCTGTTAGCCCGTCAGCGTGCTGATGCAAAGCGCTGCACGACCCATCCGCCGAACACATTCACCGCAAGTCCGGCCATCACCAGCGCGGCGCCCGCAATCTGCGCCGACGACAGATGCTCATCGAGAAGCAGCGACGCCGACGCCAGCCCGATGATCGGCACGAGCAGCGAGAACGGCGCGACCTGGCTCGCCGGATAGCGCGACAGCAAACGGCTCCACAGCCCGTAGCCGAGCAGCGTCGCGATGAACGCGAGATATACGATGGCAAAGATCGACGCGCCGCCGATGCCCGTCAGCGCGGCGGCAATCCGCTGCGGACCTTCGATGACATACGACAGCACGAAAAACGGCACGGGCGGAATCAGGCTGGCCCACACGACAAGCCCGACCAGATCGACCTTGCCGACTTTCTTCGTCACGATATTCCCGAGGGCCCACGACACCGCTGCACACAGCGTGAGCAGGAAACCCGCGACGGTCATCGAATGGCCGCCCTGCAGGCCGATCAGCGCAAGGCCACCGGCGGCGATCAACAGTCCGATAAGGTTCTGCGCGCGCAAGCGCTCGTGCAGGAACATCACCGCGAACAGCAGCGTGAAAAACGCCTGCGCCTGCAGCACGAGCGAAGCCAGCCCGGCCGGCATGCCGACATACATCGCGGTGAACAGAAACGCGAACTGCCCGAACGAAATCGTCGCGCCGTAAGCGAGCAGCCAGCGCAGCGGCAACCTCGGACGTTTGACGAAGAACACGGCGGGCACGGCGGCCAGCAGGAAACGCAACGCACCGAGTAGCATCGGCGGCACACCGTGCAGACCGACCTTGATCACGACGAAGTTGACGCCCCACGCCACGACGACGACGAGCGCCAGTAACAGATCCTTCGGCGACATACCTGCCCTCCTTCTTGTTCTGAGCCTCGAAGTGTAGCGGAGCATTCGCCGGAAATCGCCTGCTGGCGCCGGGCTCGCATGTCCATTCCTGCGCTTTTTAAAGGGTCGCGTGGCACGCGCCAGGGCGCGCGTTCCCTCCAGCCGGCATTCGACGCGGGCGGGCGTTAAAATGACCTGTCCCCTCAACCGCACCCGCCAGGAACCTACTCCATGTCTTCCTCGATCAAAGCGGTTCTCAAGCCCCATCTGCGCGACGTCGGCAACCTCACCGTGCGGCGCGTGCTGCCCGCGATGGCCGCGCGTCTCATCGGGCCGTTCATCTTCTTCGATCACATGGGTCCGGCGACGCTCGCGCCCGGCGTCGGGCTCGACGTGCGCCCGCATCCGCATATCGGCCTCGCGACCGTCACCTATCTGTTCGAAGGCGCGATCATGCATCGCGACAGTCTCGGCTCCGAGCAGAAGATCGTCCCCGGCGACGTGAACTGGATGACCGCCGGCCGCGGCATCGTCCACTCGGAACGCACACCCGAGGAGGATCGCGCCCGCGAACAGACGATGCATGGCATCCAGACGTGGGTCGCCATGCCGCTCGCGCACGAAGACGACGAACCGTCGTTCGAGCATCACGCAGCGTCCACGTTGCCGGAGATCGAACGCAATGGCGTCACGCTGCGTGTGATCGCCGGCACGGCATTCGGTCACGCTTCGCCCACGACGACCTTTTCGGGCACGCTCTATGTCGCCGCGAGCTTCACGCCCGGCAGCGCGTTCGCGCTCGAACCGGAACACGATGAACGCGGCGTGTATCTGGTCGAAGGCGATCTGCAGATCGACGGCGAGACGCTCGAAGCCGGACAGATGGCTGTGCTCACACCCGGCGAAACCGTGACGCTCGCTAGCACGGGCGGCGCGACCGTCATGCTGCTGGGCGGCGAAAAACTCGACGGCGAGCGCTTCATCGAATGGAATTTCGTCGCGAGTTCGCGTGAGAAGATCGAGCGCGCGAAAACAGCGTGGACGAATCAGGAAATGGGTCACGTGCCGGGCGAGACCGAATGGATACCGCTGCCCGAACGCAAGGCGCACTGACCCTGCATTGAATTCGGGATAAACGCCCCCAATTTCTCCCGAGACAGTTTTTCCGACGAGGATGCAATGGACACCACGCTAGCCACATTCGAAAAAGACGTGATCGCGGGCTCGACGCTTGCACCGGTGCTGGTCGATTTCTGGGCGCCGTGGTGCGGCCCGTGCAAGTCGCTCGGGCCGATGCTCGAGAAGCTCGAAGCCGAGTACGCCGGCAAATGGAAGCTCGTGAAGGTGAACGTCGATGAGAATCAGGAACTCGCCGCACACTTTCAGGTGCGCAGCATTCCGCACGTGATCGCGTTCGCAGATGGCCGCCCGATCGACCAGTTCGTCGGTGTGCTGCCCGAAGGCCAGCTGCGCGAGTTTCTCGATCGTCTCGTTCCCGATTCCGCCGACGCTGAGCGCGACAACGCGCAGATCGCGATCGCCGAAGGACGGCTCGACGACGCGCACGATCATCTGAAAGCCGCGCTCGCATTCGATCCGGGTTACGACGACGCGCGCATGGACCTGATCGAACTGCTGCTGTCGCAGAATCGCTTCGACGAAGCGCGCAACGAGGTCGATCTGCTGTCGCCGAAAACGACGCAAGGTAGCGACGCACGCTTCAATGCAATCAAGACGAGGCTCGATGCTGTCGATGCCGCCGCCGACCTGCCGCCCACCGATGCACTGGAAGCGAAAGTCGCCGGCAATCCAGACGATCTGGAAGCGCGCTTTGATCTGGCGAGCGCATTCATCGCGCGACGCAAGTACGCCGAAGCGCTGGAGCATCTGCTGGCGATCGTTCAGCGCGACCGCGCGTTCCGCGAGGATATCGGCCGCAAGACGATGCTGTCGGTGTTCGATCTGGCGGCGCATCAGCCGGAACTCGTCGCGCAGTGGCGACGCAAGCTGAGCGCGGCGTTGAACTGAGCGCCTGAACTGAACTGGGTTCGACTGACCGGATGAAAAAACGCGGCCTGATTTAATGGCCGCGTTTTTTTCGCCCTTGCTTCGCGGCGGAAACTACTTCGCCTTCGTCTGCTGCGCCAGCGCGCGCAGCACATGCGCGACCGCGGCGAATCCAAAGCTCGCCGTCACGCACACGCTGGATCCAAAACCCGCGCAATTGAGCCCGACCGGGCCCGTGTGACCTGGCGACGTCGTGACGTGCTCCGCTTCCTCGTCGATATCGCAGACGGCGGCTTCCGGATAGATGAGCGGCTCATCGGAATAGACTGCGCTCACCTTGAACTTCGCCTTCGGTCCGCGTGGAAAACCGTGCTGCTTGCGCAGCTGCCCGCGCACCTTCGACAGCAGCGGATCCTGGATCGTCAGCGCGAGATCATCGATGCGGATACGCGTCGGATCCAGCTGACCGCCCGCGCCGCCGACGGTAATCAGCGGCAGCTTCTGCTCGACGCACCAGGCGATCAGCGCGGTCTTCGTGCGCACGCTGTCGATCGCATCGACGACGTAGTCGAAATCATCGCCGCCCAGCACCGAAGCGAAATTATCCGGCTCGATAAAATCTTCGACGAGACGCACATCGCACTGCGGATTGATCAGCTTGATACGTTCGGCCATCGCTTCGACTTTCGGTTTGCCGAAGTTGCCGTCGAGCGCGTGGATCTGCCGGTTCGTGTTGCTTTCGGCGACGTTGTCGAGATCGATCAGCGTCAGCGCACCGATGGCGCTACGGGCGAGCGCCTCGGCCGCCCACGACCCGACACCGCCAATGCCGATCACCGCAATGTGCGCCCGCTCGAACGCAGCCAGCGCCGGCGCGCCGTACAGCCGCGCGATGCCGCCGAAGCGCCGCGCGCGGTCGGCGGATTCACTCCCGTCAATGCCGGTAGTAACATCGGACAAGGCGTCGGAAGAAGCGGTGGCGTGCGGCGTGGACATGATCGGGGACCTGGCGATAACTGGCTGGGACGGGCTGAAACGGCTTGGGACCGGCTGCAACGGGTTGGACAGCGAAGCCCGTATTCTGCCTGAACATGTGCTTACAGGTCGGACGCTGGCTGACCGCTTCACGCGGCTACGGCACGGCTATGGCACGGCTATGACTCCGTAGCCCGTTGACGCTGCACAACGCAGAAATTTCGTTCCTTCGCTATACTGGCCTCACTGTAGCGCTCGCATAAGAATATGACGACCCTCGCCGAACTCCGGAAGAATTACTCGCTCGGTTCGCTGGACGAAGCCGATGTCGATCGCGACCCGATCCGGCAATTCGACACCTGGTTCGCACAGGCGGTCGACGCAAAGCTCCCCGAACCGAACACAATGACACTCGCGACCGTCGACGGTCGCGGCCGGCCTTCGGCACGCATCGTTCTGATCAAGGGCGTAGACGAGCGCGGCTTCACCTTCTTTACCAATTACGAAAGCCGCAAGGGCCGCGCGCTCGCGGAGAACCCGCACGCCAGCCTTCTCTTTTACTGGATCGAACTCGAACGACAGGTGCGCATCGAGGGCACCGTCGTCAAAACGAGCGAAGCAGAAAGCGATGCGTACTTCGCGTCGCGTCCAGCCAGCTCGCGCATCGGTGCCTGGGCATCCGAACAAAGTCAGGTAATTGAAAGCCGCGCAGTGCTCGAAGCACGCGAACGCGATTTCAGCGCACGCTTTGGCGATGACCCGCCGCGTCCGCCGCATTGGGGCGGTTACCGGCTTGTGCCGGACGCCATCGAATTCTGGCAGGGCCGGCCGTCGCGACTGCACGACCGTCTGCTATACACGCGCACACCCGGCGGCGACTGGCAGATCGCGCGGTTGTCGCCTTAACTCTATATTGAACGCCGGTGCGCGGAACGCCTTGCTGGCGGCCGCGTCGACCGGCCGGATCGCGTCGCCATTCAGGCGTCGGAGTAACGCCGCGGCACGCAGCGATCCACAGGCTTTGCTTTGATTTCATTGGACACGGAGAAATCACATGTTCTGGGAGAAGAAGCTGGCGCAGTGGGTAGAAGATGTAAGAAGCACGGCCAACCTGCCCGCACGTCTCGTGCTGTGGGACGGCCAGCAACACGACTTCGGGCAGTTCGCCGCGCCCGCAGTGACGCTGCACGTGAAGAGCGCGACAGCGTTACCGTATCTGCTTGAACCGAGCCTCGACAATCTGGGCGAGGCGTACGTGAAGGGCAAGATCGACATCGAAGGCAAGCTGTCGGACATCATCAACGTCAGCTATTCGCTGGCGCGCAATACCGTCACGAGTGCCGGCAAGCTTGCGCGGGTACGCCGTTATTTCAATCACTCGAAGACGTCGGACAAGAAGGCCATCCAGTATCACTACGACGTCTCGAACGAGTTCTACAGGCTGTGGCTCGACGAGAACATGGTGTACTCGTGCGCGTACTTCGAGAACGGCGATGAAGACCTCGCCACCGCGCAGATCAAGAAGATCGATCACATCCTGACGAAGATCCAGTTGCAGCCGGGGCAGCGTCTGCTCGATATCGGCTGCGGCTGGGGCGCGCTCGTGCTGCGTGCCGCGCAGAAGTTCGGCGCGAAGTGCACGGGCGTGACGCTGTCGCAAAACCAGTTCGATCTCGCCACGGCGCGCGTGAAAGCGGCCGGACTCGAAGGTCAGATCGAGATTCGTCTGCAGGATTACCGCGACATCGCAGGCCAGTTCGACCGCATCACGAGCGTCGGGATGTTCGAGCACGTCGGGCGCAAGAATCTGCCGGGCTACTTCCAGAAGATCCACGATCTGCTCGTCGACGACGGCGTCGCGATGAATCACGGCATCACCTCGACCGACTACAACAGCGGCGAGACGGCGCTGGGCGGCGGCGAGTTCATCGACCGCTATGTGTTCCCGGACGGCGAGCTGCCGCACATCAGCCTCGCGCTCGAAGCGATGCAGCGCAGCGGCCTGGAGGCGGTTGACGTCGAAAGCCTGC
Source organism: Paraburkholderia sp. GAS42 (assembly GCF_050436565.1). Taxonomy (NCBI): domain Bacteria; kingdom Pseudomonadati; phylum Pseudomonadota; class Betaproteobacteria; order Burkholderiales; family Burkholderiaceae; genus Paraburkholderia; species Paraburkholderia sp. GAS42. Next base: position 89,461 of record NZ_JBNDML010000008.1, read on the forward strand.
GGCGGCACTATGCGCGCACGCTCGATATCTGGGCAGAGAACTTCGAAGCGCATGCGGAAGCCGCACGCAGTCTCGTCGATGACGAGAAATTCCGCATCTGGCGCGTGTATCTGGCGGGTTGCGCGTACGCTTTCGAGAACGACGACGTATCGATCTATCAGGTAGTCTGCCGCAAGGCCGGACGCAGCGCGAAAACGCTGCCGTGGTCGCGGCGCTTTATGTACGACAGGCCGCGGTGATGCGGTGACGCCGGGCGGTGCGCGGGCGCTTCCGTGGCGGGCAGCCGCAGCGCACCGCGCCTGTCCGGTGAAACAATCGTATCGCTACAGCAACCAGGTGCAGGAATCGATGGACGAGGGCGAAACCGGCGAAGTCCACGAGGCGCCGCAGGCGAATGACGACGAAACCGGCGCCGGGCAGTTCGATCTGTTTGGGATGCCGGTTGTGGTGCCTTCCGCCGCGCCTTCGCCTGCCACGAAGCCAGAACCCAAAACCCGACGCCGCACCCGCGATGTGCTCGCCGCGGAGCCCTCCGCGGACGTGCTCGCCATAGCCGGCGCGCTGCCCTCGCATGTGCATCTCGGCACGTCGTCGTGGTCATTTCCGGGCTGGCGCGGCATCGTCTACGGCGACGACTACAGCAACAGCAAGCTGTCCCGCGACGGCCTTACCGCCTACGGCGCGCATCCGCTGCTGCGCACAGTCAGCATCGACAGGTCGTTCTACGCGCCGCTGACGATCACCGACTACCTCCGCTACGCGCAACAGGTGCCGGACCATTTCCGCTTCATCGTGAAGGCACCGCAATCGGTGACCGACGCCACCGTGCGCGCCGAACGCGGCGAACCGGTCGCGCTCAACCCGTGTTTCCTGAACGCGCGGATTGCCATCGACGACTTCGTGCGGCCTTGTCTCGACGGCCTCGGCGCGAAGGCCGGCGCGCTTGTGTTCCAGATCTCGCCGCTGCCCATCGAGATGCTCGGGGAGCCATCGATCTTCATCGACCGGCTGGCGGCGTTTCTGGCTGCGCTGCCGCCACTGCCGTCGCAATCCGATGGCGGCCCGTGCTACGCGGTGGAAATACGCGATGCGTGCCTGCTGACGCCGCGTTTCATCCGCGCGTTGCGCACGACGGGCGTCCGTTACTGCGTGGGCATACATGCGCGGATGCCGGACCCACTGCGTCAGGCGGCGGCGCTCGCACTGCTCGACGGCGGCACGCCCGCCGGGCCGCTGATCGTGCGCTGGAGCCTGCATGGCGGCTTCAGATACGAGCAGGCGAAGGCGAAGTACGACCCGTTCGACCGCCTCGTCGACGAAGATCCGACGACACGCGCCGCGCTCGCCGAACTGGCCGCGCGCTACGCGATCGCCGGGCAGCCCGTGCTGGTCGCGATCAACAACAAGGCGGAAGGCTCGGCGCCGCTGACGTGCGTCGAACTGGCCCGGGGCATCGCCGAAGCATGGGAACGGCTGCGGGACGCGTCGGGCTGATTAACCCGCCTTGATCCGGTGCGCGAACTTCTGGCGGAATTTCGCAACCTTCGGCGCGACGACAAATGCGCAATAGCCCTGATCCGGATGCTGCGCGAAATAGTTCTGATGATAGGCTTCGGCCGGCCAGTAATTGCCGTCGAGCGGCAGCACCTGCGTGACGATCTTGCCGTCGTAGATGCCCTCTGCTGCGATCTCGCGGATCGCCTGTCCGGCCGTATCGCGCTGCGCATCCGAGTGCGTGAAGATCACCGACCGGTACTGCGTGCCGACGTCATTACCCTGCCGGTTCAACTGCGTCGGATCGTGGATCGCGAAGTAAATATCGAGAATCTCCCGATAGCTGATCTTCGACGGATCGAAGTCGACCTTCACGACCTCCGCATGACCGGTTTCGCCGTCGCAGATCTGTTCGTAGGTCGGCTGGTCAACCTGGCCGCCCGCGTAGCCGGATTCCACGGCGTTCACGCCGTCGACACCCAGATACACCGCTTCGAGACACCAGAAACATCCGCCGCCGAGGGTGGCGGTTTCACTTGCCTGACTCATCTGATCACTCCTTTGGTTCCCGCGTCACACGCACCGCCCGCGCAGCGATTTCGGCGGAATCTGTAGAGCTTAGCGGCTTTTGCGTGCGCCGGCAGAGGTGCGCGGCTGGCCTGCCCGCGATTCCGATAGAATTGGGGCAATTCGCCAATTTTCTACATGACTTTCGAATCAATTCTTCCCGCCCGGCTTCTTGCCCAGCTTTCCGCACCCGCGCGAGGCTGCATTGCGCGGCCGGCATCCGGAGCCTTCGTACGATGAAGCCCGCGAGCCCGCCCAATTTTGATCAGGACGCGTTCAAGCGCGCACTCAGCCAGTTCGCCACCGGCGTCACCGTCATCACGACGCGCGCGGCGTCCGGCAAGCTCATCGGCATTACCGCGAGTTCGTTCAACTCGGTCTCGCTGGCGCCGCCGCTGGTGCTGTGGAGTCTCGCGACCCGATCGGCGTCGATGCCCGTGTTCCGGGAGAACAGCCACTATGTGGTGAACGTGCTGGCAGCGTCGCAGCTCGATCTGTGCAAACGCTTCGCCACCGTGAAGGGCGACCGCTTCGAAGGCGTCTCGCACGCGGCCGGAGACTCCGGCATGCCGGTGCTCGACGGCGCGCTCGCGTGGTTCGAATGCCACAACCGCAGCCGCTATGAAGAAGGCGACCACGTGATCTTCGTCGGCGAAGTGGAACGCTGCGGCGTGATCGAGCAGGCGGGCGACACCCAGCCGCTCGTATTCCAGAACGGCGAATTTCACGGCCTCGCGCCGCTCTGAGCGGTTTTAGCCGGCCTTACTTCACCGTCGCCACACCTGCGCCCGCGCCCGCCACCAGTTCGACGGGGACGCCTGAATCTTCCTTGAGCGTCTGCAGCACGATGTTCGAGCGGATGTCCTGCACCCCGGGCGCCTTGTAGAGCCGACTCAGGACGAAATCCGAATAGTGCTTGAGGTTGTGCGCCAGCACCCGCAGCACGTAATGGCTTTCTCCCGTGACCACGAACGCGCCGACCACTTCCGGCCAGTCCCGCACCGCCGCCGCGAAACGCTCATGCCAGTTTTCCTGGTCGTTGCGCATCGATACCTGCACGAATGCTTCCAGCTCGAAACCCAGCACCTCGCGGTTCAGGCACGCCCGGTAGCGTTCGATGACGCCCTGCTCTTCCAGCAGGCGCAACCGCCTGAGACAGGCGGAAGGGGACAGCGAAATCCGTTCTGCCAGATCGAGGTTACTGATCCGTCCTTCATGCTGAAGCACCGCCAGGATACGGCAATCGGTGGCGTCGAGCGAGATCGCGTTCATATTCGGTCTCCCTTTCCCATTTATCTCAAATTATGTTCCAGGACAGGTCAAAGAAGGTGATTTTTTCGCAATCACATTTCGCGACGTCACGCCTATCATTTCAGGATTGGACTGATATGACGATGGAGACATGAACGGACTCTGGGACATCACCCCGCCGATCGACCCCGCGACGCCCGTCTGGCCGGGCGATACGCCGGTCGGCATCGAGCGCGTCTGGCGCATGGAAGCGGGGTCGCCGGTGAATGTTGCGCGGATAACACTATCGCCGCACACCGGCGCGCATACCGACGCGCCGCTGCACTACGACGCCGAAGGCGCCGCAATCGGCGTCGTGCCGCTCGATGCGTATATCGGGCGCTGCCGGGTGATTCATTGCATCGGCGCCGCGCCGCTGGTGACGCCCGCGCATATTGCCGGCGCGCTTGATCTCGACGAAAGCCTCCCGCCGCGCGTGCTGCTGCGCACCTACGCACGCGCGCCGACACGCGAGTGGGACAGCGCGTTCTGCGCCGTCGCGCCGGAGACGATCGATCTGCTCGCTTCGCGTGGCGTCCAGCTGATCGGTATCGACACGCCTTCGCTCGATCCGCAGGAATCGAAAACGATGGACGCCCATCACCGCATCCGCGCGCACCGGATGGCAATCCTCGAAGGCATCGTGCTGGATGCCGTCGAGGAAGGCGACTACGAACTCATCGCGCTGCCGCTCAAATTCACGACGCTCGATGCGAGCCCGGTACGCGCCGTGCTGCGTGCCCTTTGAGCACCCAACGCTGAATAACCTGATTCCTTTCGACTGGACCACCATGAATACCCGTGAAGAAGCCCTGGCGCTGGACAGCGCCGACCCGCTGGCCGCCTTGCGCAACGAATTCGCGTTGCCGGCAGCGACGATCTACCTCGACGGCAACTCGCTCGGCGTGGCGCCGGCCGCTGCCGCGCAACGCGCGCAGACCGTCATCGCCGCCGAATGGGGCGAAGGGCTGATCCGCAGCTGGAACAGCGCCGGCTGGTTCGCGCTGCCGCGTCGTCTTGGCGACAAGCTCGCGCCGCTGATCGGCGCGGCGGAAAACGAAGTCGTCGTCACCGATACGATTTCGATCAACCTCTTCAAGCTGCTGTCGGCGGCTTTGAGGCTGCAGAACCAGCGCGATCCGAAGCGTCGCGTGATCGTGTCCGAGCGCTCGAATTTCCCGACCGATCTGTATATCGCGCAAGGTCTGATCGAACAGCTCGATCGCGGCTACACGCTGCGTCTGATCGACGATCCGTCCGAACTGCCCGCCGCGCTCGGCGACGACACAGCCATCGCGATGATCACGCATGTGAATTACCGCACCGGCTACATGCACGACATGGCCGCATTGACGAATCTGATCCACGAAGCGGGTGCGCTCGCGCTGTGGGATCTCGCGCATTCGGCGGGCGCGGTACCGGTCGACCTGAACGGCGCGGACGCGGACTATGCGGTGGGCTGCACGTACAAGTATCTGAACGGCGGGCCGGGCTCGCCGGCTTTCGTGTGGGTCGCGCAACGACATCAGAACGCGTTTTCGCAGCCGCTGTCCGGCTGGTGGGGCCATCGCGCGCCCTTCGAGATGAACCCGACGTATCGTCCGGACGACGGCATCGGCCGCTTTCTGTGTGGCACGCAGCCGATGGTGTCGATGGCGCTCGTCGAATCCGGTCTCGACGTGTTTCTGCAGACTGACATGCAGGCGATCCGCAAAAAATCGCTGGCGTTGACGGATCGCTTCATCGAGCTGGTCGAGTCGCGTTGCAGTGAATTCCCGCTCACGCTCGTCACGCCGCGTGACCACAAACAGCGAGGCTCGCACGCGAGCTTCGAGCATCCGAATGGTTATGAAGTGATGCAGGCGCTGATCGCGCGCGGCGTGATCGGCGATTATCGCGAGCCGCATGTGCTGCGATTTGGATTCACGCCGCTCTATACGCGCTATGTCGACGTGTGGGACGCAGTCGAAACGCTGCGCGATGTGCTCGCAAACGAAATCTGGCGCGCGCCCGAATTCGCGACGCGCGGCGCGGTGACCTGAGGAGAGCGCAATGACCGATCACATGCAGTTGCCTGGCGATGAACCTTCGCAAGGCTGTCCCTTCGGGCATGGTGCCGGCGCTTCGGGTGCCGCCGCAGGTGCGCATGCGCCTCACGTTCCGCCTTCAAACGCAGAAGGCTGGCACGAAGCGCAACTCGATTTCTCGCAGTCGATGAGCTATGGCGACTATCTGTCGCTCGGTTCGATCCTGTCGGCGCAGCATCCGCTTTCGCCGGATCACAACGAGATGCTCTTCATCATCCAGCATCAGACGAGCGAACTGTGGATGAAGCTCGCGCTATACGAACTGCGTGGAGCGCTTGGCTCCGTGCATCGCGACGACCTGCCGCCTGCGTTCAAGATGCTGGCGCGGGTGTCGCGGATTCTCGAACAGCTGGTGCAGGCGTGGAGCGTGCTCTCGACGATGACGCCATCCGAATACACGGCGATGCGGCCTTATCTTGGCGCGTCGTCCGGGTTTCAGTCGTATCAATACAGGCAGCTGGAATTTCTGCTCGGCAACAAGAATGTGCAGATGCTCAAGCCGCATGCGCACCGGCCGGAGGTGCTCGCCGAAGTGCAGGCGACGCTCGAAGCGCCTTCGTTCTATGACGAAGTGATCCGTCTCCTTGCGCGACGCGGCTTCGCGATCAACCCGGAGCGGCTAAACCGCGACTGGACGCAGCCCACGGCGCACGATGAGTCGGTCGAAGCCGCGTGGCTCGAGGTGTATCGCAATCCGTCGCAACACTGGGAGCTGTACGAGATGGCCGAAGAGCTGGTGGATCTGGAAGACGCGTTCCGCCAATGGCGCTTCCGGCATGTCACCACCGTCGAGCGGATCATCGGATTCAAGCAGGGCACGGGAGGCACGACCGGCGCACCGTATCTGCGCAAGATGCTCGACGTCGTACTGTTTCCGGAGTTGTGGCACGTGCGGACGGTGCTTTAGCCGTTAGCTTCAATCCTTACCGCGCCGTATAACCACCATCGATCGGCAAAGTGATGCCGCTGATCATCGAAGCGGCATCGCTCAACAAAAACAGGCCGATACCACTCGACGCGGCCGTCACAAGAATCGCGCGGTCCGGGAAATCGAAGATCGTGTTCATGTCGGCTGGAGACGGTGCATGAGCGGCTTCAACGCCGGATAAAGATCGGTATAGACCTTGAAGCGCCCGGCATACACCTGCTTTCGCGCGTCATCCGGCTGCGCGCGTTCCACGAGCGTCACCCAGCCTTCGTGCGCGGCTTCATGCGTCACGAGCTTCGCGCCTAAAGCAGCCAGCAACGCGGCGCCCATCGCGGCTTCGACTTCCTCCTTGATCGTGTACACCGGATAACCCGTGATATCCGCGATGATCTGCATCCACAGATCCGAATGCGCCGCGCCGCCGACGACGATCAGCTTGTCATCAAGCGATTTCGCGCCTTTGCGGCCGGCTTCGATATTGTGTTGCAGCGCAAACGACACGCCTTCCAGCACCGCGCGATACAGATGCGCGCGCGTATGAAAGAGGCTCAGTCCAATGAATGCGCCGCTCGCCTTCGCGTCCCACACGGGGCTACGTTCGCCCATCAGATACGGCAGGAACATCACGCCGTCGGAGCCTGCAGGAATGCGCGCGGCCGCGTCTTCGAGCAGACGGTGCGGATCGCCGTGCGACGTCGCGCGTGCGGCTTCGATCTCGGCCTGACAGAACTGGTCGCGAAACCATGTCACCGATGCGCCCGCCGTGATCGCGCCGCCGAACACGTAGATATCCTGCATGCCGTTGAACACGTGCGGCATGCTGATGAGCCCATGCCGCGCATCGACACTCTGGTTGATGTAGCCCCAGCACATGCTGGTGCCGATCATCGCGACGTGTTGCCCGGCGCGCGTCACGCCTGCAGCGAACGTCGCGACCGCTGCGTCGACGCCGCCCGCCACGATCGACGTGCCCGCCTCAAGCCCAAGGTGTTCGCACCACTGCGACAGCAGGCCGCCCACCACTTCCGACGAATCGACGAGCCGCTCCGGCATCATCGTCGCGGGAATGCCGAGCATGTCGAGCGCTTCGTCGGACCAGTCGCGTCGCGCGATGTCGTACACGCCGCCGATATTGCCCGCCGAACTGTGATCGACAGCGACTTCGCCGGTCAGCAGATAGATCACGTACGCGTTCGGCGGCAGGAAGTAGCGCGTATTCGCCCATACGTCCGGCTCCTGCTCACGCAGCCACAACATCTTCGTGTAGCCGTAATAGCTGTCGACGCTGTTACCGGTAATCGCGTACAGACGGTCCAGATCGACCGTGTTGCGCACCCAGTCGACTTCTGCGGTGGCGCGCCGGTCCATCCAGATCAGACACGGATACAACGGCCGCATTTCGCTATCGACAGGAATGCCCGAGCCGCCGTACAGGCTGCTCACGCACACGGCCTTGATTGTTCGCGCCGCTATACCCTTCGCTTTCGCATCGCTCACGCAGCGCGCAATGCACTCCGTCACGGCGTTGAACCACACCGAAGGCCACTGCTCGGCCCATAGCGGTTTCGGCGTATCCGGGTGATAGCTCGCGGCGTGCTGCGAGATTACCGCCCCGTTCCGGTCGACCAGAAGCGCCTTGGTGCTCTGCGTACCAATATCGACGCCGATAACGTATTCCATACACTCTCCAGTTAACCGCGTGCGAACTGGCGCGGCTTCATCAACACCTTGATCGGATCGAGCGAATTCGCTAGCTGGATCGCTTCATTCCATTCTTCCTGCGAAAACCCGCGCGTGACAATCCCACCGACCCGGAAAAAATCAAATTTGATGCAACGCAGCAGCAAGGTTTGTCGCCGATGTGGCGCACTGCACGCCGCCCCCTCATCGGTCGCGAAAGCCTTTCACGCCGCGCTGCGCCACAGAAAGCATCCCGCATTGCCTTGACTTTCGATTCGCCGGATACGATCATTCGTTCACACACAGAGCAAATGCTCCACATCGAAAAAGTGCCCGTGCAAGACGTGCGCACCAGTCTTCAGGAGACGAATATGAGCAGCGACGCGAACGTCCAGGTGATCCTGCACATCGGCGCGGGATCGTTTCATCGCGCGCATCAGGCATGGTATCTGCACCGGCTCAACGAGGCGCGCGCCGCAGATGAACCGCGCTGGTCGCTCACGGTCGGCAATATCCGCAGCGACATGAATGCGGTGCTCGAGGCGCTCGCCGCGCAGGACGGCGTCTACACGCTCGAAACCGTCACGCCGCACGGCGAACGCGCCTACGAAACCATCCGCTCGATCGAACGCGTACTGCCGTGGTCGGCCGATCTCGCCGGGCTGATCGAAGCCGGTTCGGATCCCGCCTGCAAGATCATCGCGTTCACCGTGACCGAGGGCGGCTATTATCTCGACGAACACGACCATCTCGACACCGCCAACGCCGACCTCGCCGCCGACCTCAAGGGCGGCCGCACGACGATCTACGGCGCGCTCGCCGCGATCCTCGAAGCGCGGATGAAGCGCAACGCCGGCCCGGTCACGCTGCAAACCTGCGACAACCTGCGCAGCAACGGCGAGCGTTTTCACGCGGGCATGAGCGAATTCCTCGACCGACGCGGCGACACCGCATTTCGCACATGGTTCGACGCAAACACGACATCGCCGAATTCGATGGTCGACCGCATCACGCCGCGCCCGACTCCCGATGTCCGCGAACGCGTGCTCGCGGCGACCGGTTTCGACGATGCCTGCCCGGTGATGGGCGAAGCGTTCATCCAGTGGGTCATTGAAGACAATTTCCGTGCGGGACGTCCCACCTGGGAGAAGGTTGGCGCGGAGCTGGTCAAGTCCGTGCTGCCGTATGAAGAAGCCAAGATCCGCATCCTGAACGCGACGCACAGCTGCATCGCGTGGGCGGGGACACTCGTCGGGCTGCGCTATATCCACGAAGGCACGATCGACGTCGACATCCAGAAGTTCGCGTACGAGTACGTCACGCAAGACGTGATTCCGTGTCTCACGCCAAGTCCGCTCGATCTCGAACGCTATCGCGATGTCGTGCTGGAACGCTTCAGCAATCCGTTCATCCAGGATACGAACCAGCGCGTCACCGCCGACGGCTTCTCCAAGATTCCCGGCTTCATTGCGCCGACGCTGTCGGAATGCTTCGCACGCGGCGTCGAACCGGCGGCCACCGCCATGCTGCCGGCGCTGTTCTTCCGTTTCCTCGACCGCTGGCAATCCGGCAAGCTGCCGTACGCGTATCAGGATGGCGTGATGGACGAGCGCGTCGCACGCGGTTTCTTTACCGCGCCGGACCCGTTAAAGGCGTTCTGTGCCGATCGCCTGCTGTGGGGCAGCATGGCGCAGACAACGGCACTGGAAAGCGCGCTGAGGGCCGCTGTGGGCCGCGTCGATGCATGGCTTGCGAAGCGCGGGTGAGCACGGATGAGCGTGGATGAACGCACGTTGTTAAAAGCCTTCCAGCGGGCCACGCACGTGAGCCAGGTCTAATGCGCATGGCCTTGCGCGCCGCGTGCGGCTAAAGTAGCGCATCCTAATGACGAAGGTTCCGCGCCCATGTATCTCGGCATCGACCTCGGCACGTCCGAAGTAAAAGTCCTGCTGCTCGCGCCCACCGGGCGCGTGATCGGCACCGCCGGCTCACCGTTTACCGTTTCGCGTCCGCATCAACGATGGGCCGAGCAGAATCCGGCCGACTGGTGGAACGGCACGCGCGCCGCCCTCGCCGCGCTGCGCGAACGCCATCCCGACGAATTCGCGCAGATCCGCGGCATCGGCCTTTCCGGCCAGATGCACGGTGCGGTGCTGCTCGACGCGGAAGATCGCGTGTTGCGCCCGGCGATCCTGTGGAACGACATGCGCAGCGTCGAGGAATGCGACGAACTGACCGCGCGCGCGCCGGATCTGCATCGCATTGCGGGCAATCTCGCGATGCCCGGCTTCACGGCGCCGAAGCTGTTGTGGGTGCAACGGCACGAGCCGGAGATTTTCCGCAAGACCGCTTGCGTGCTGCTGCCGAAGGATTACCTGCGTCTGATGCTCACCGGCGAGAAGGTGTCCGATCCGTCGGATGCGGCCGGCACGCTGTGGCTCGACGTCGCGAAGCGCGACTGGTCGGACGCCCTGCTCGCCGCGTGCGACATGCGTCGCGCGCAGATGCCGCGGCTTGCCGAAGGCAGCGCGCCGTCCGGCACGCTGCGGCCGAACGTGGCGCGTGAATCTGGCTTGCAGGACGGCGTCGTGGTCGCGGCAGGCGGCGGCGACAACGCGACCAGCGCGATCGGCATCGGTGCGATCCAGCCGGGCGACGGCTTCGTGTCGCTCGGGACGTCGGGCGTGCTGTGCGTCGTCGGCGACCGGTTCCGGCCGAATCCGGCTTCTGCCGTGCACGCGTTCTGTCACGCGATTCCCGACCGCTGGCATCAGATGAGCGTGGTGTTGTCGGCGGCAAGCTGCTTGCGCTGGGTCTGCAAGCTCACCTCGACCGACGAACCGACCTTGCTCGCCGAAGTCGCCGCGCTCGAACCGGAAGCGCTGGCCACTGCGCCACTGTTTCTGCCGTATCTCTCTGGCGAACGCACGCCGCACAACGATCCGTACGCGCAGGGCGTGTTTTTCGGCATGACGCACGCGACTGATCGCGCGCTGCTCGGCTACGCCGTGCTCGAAGGCGTGACGCTCGCGCTCACCGATGGCCTCGACGCGCTGCGTGCCGCGGGCACCGAGGCGCGCGCACTGTCGCTGATCGGCGGCGGAGCGCGCAGCAGCTACTGGGCGCAACTGCTCGCCGACGCGCTCAATACACCGACGCGCAAGCACGGCGGCGGCGAAACCGGCGCGGCGCTGGGCGCGGCGCGGCTGGGCTGGCTGGCAGCGGGTGGCGACCCGGCGACGGTGCTGACCAAGCCGCCCGTCGAAATCGAATTCATACCGGATGCCGCGCGCCACGCGGCGTTGCGCGCGCGGCTCGATACGTATCGCGCGCTGTACCGCCACGTGCGTCCGCTGTTCGATCCCGCGCGCGAGCGCCTGGTGTGAGCGCGTTCGCAGTCTGAACGCGCGCCTGGTTTTAGACAAGCGACTGCTATCATCCGCGCGCGATCCATTCACGTTCGTCGACGCACCGAACCCTGTCACGCGGCGCAAGCCGCTCACGTCAAAGATCCATCGTGTCCAGGTCTACCGAAAAACTCGATCTCGCCACCCGCGCTGCGTGGCTCTACTACGTCGCGGGCAATACGCAGAACGAGATCGCGGAAAAGCTGCAGGTGTCGCGCCCGGTCGCGCAACGGCTCGTCGCGTTCGCGGTCGAGAAGAACCTGATCCGCGTGCGTGTCGATCATCAGCTGGCCGATTGCCTGGCGCTTGCTGATCAGTTGTCGAAGCGCTATGGACTGACGTCCTGCGAGATCGTGCCGATCGACGACGACAGTCCCGAAGAGATCGACCGCAAACTCGCAGTGGCCGGCGCGCAGGTGATGGAGCGCTATCTGCTCGAAGAAAAACCGATGATCGTCGCGGTGAGCAGCGGGCGCACGTTGAAGGCAGCCGTCGACCAGATCGCGCAGCTGGACCGGCCGCAGCATCGGCTTGTATCGATGGTCGGCGCGATCGCACAGGATGGTTCGTCGAACCGTTACGACGTCGCGCTGCATATCTCCGAGAAAACCGGCGGCAAGCATTTTCTGCTGCCAGCGCCACTGATTGCGGATAGCGAGGCCGAGCGCGCGCAGTGGGTCAATCACCGGCTGTATCGCATCGTTGAATCGCTGTCGGGATCGGCGGATGTGGCGTTTGTCGGGATCGGCAATATCGGGCCAAACTGTCCGCTTCATGAGGACGGGTTTATTACGTCGGCTGAGGTGAAAGATCTGGTGCAGCGTGGCGCGGTGGCGGAGATGCTTGGGCTGCCGATCAACGCTTCAGGTGCGCGTGTCGCGTCGCCGACGGGTAATCGCGTGACGAGTCTGTATCTTGATTCGCCGCCTAAGCGCCCGACGATTGGATTTGCAGGTGGTGAGCGCAAACGCGATGCGGTGATCGCCGCGCTGAAAGGCGGCTGGCTGTCGGGGCTGGTTACCGACGAACGATGTGCGCGGGCCGCGCTGGAAGAGGGAACACAAGGCGCGCCAAAACCCGCGCGCAAACGCTAAAAAAACTGCGCCGCCCCGGAGAAGTAAGGCGGCGCAGCAGTCAGTTGCCAGTCAGGCCGCCAACACCTCAACAATCTTCCGCTCGAACGCCTGCCCATTCGCATCGAACAGATGACAATGATCCGGTGTCGTCCCAAGCTTCAGCGTCTCACCGCGGTCATGTCTTTCCAGCGGCGGAATGCGCGCAATCACGCCATCCGGCGCCACGCTGCTTTCGGCATACAGATACGCCGCATCGCCGAGTGATTCGATCGCCATCGTCGTCACCGACACACCATTTTCACCAGAATTCACGTGCGTATGTTCAGGACGGATGCCCACCGTCACCTTGTCGCCCTCTTTTACCTTCGAAGGCTCCACCGCCACGCGCTGTGTCTCGCCAGTCTCGTAGCGCACCACCACGCCCTCCGCCGAAACAGACTGCACCGTGCCTTCGAAGAAATTCATCTTCGGCGAGCCGATGAAGCCCGCGACAAAGCGGTTCGCCGGCGCGTGATACAGCCTGTTCGGGCTGCCGACCTGCTCGATGTTCCCCGCCGACAGCACCACGATCTTGTCGGCCAGCGTCATCGCTTCGACCTGATCGTGCGTCACGTAGATCATCGTCGTCTTCAGCTCGTCGTGCAGACGCGCGAATTCGAGGCGCATCTTCACGCGCAGTGCGGCGTCGAGGTTCGACAGCGGTTCGTCGAACAGGAACACCTTCGGCTTGCGCGTAATCGCGCGGCCAATCGCAACGCGCTGACGCTGACCACCTGAAAGCTGCTTCGGCTTGCGATCCAGCAGATGATCGATGTGCAGGATCTTCGCCGCGTTGCGCACGGCTGCGTCGATTTCCGGCTTTTTCGTGCCGGCGAGCTTCAGGCCGAACGCCATGTTGTCGTACAGCGTCATATGCGGATACAGCGCGTACGACTGGAACACCATCGCAATGCCGCGCTTGGCGGGCGGAATGTCGTTGACGCGCGTGCCGTCGATGTTCAGATCACCGCTGCTGATGTCTTCGAGGCCGGCGATCATCCGCATCAGCGTCGACTTTCCGCAACCGCTCGGGCCAACGAACACGACGAATTCGCCGTCCGCGATGTCGAGGTTGATGTTGCGCATCACTTCGGTTTCGTCGTAGCGCTTCGCGATGCCGCGCAGGGTCAGGCTTGCCATGATGTGTCTCCCGATGGTGCTGCTTTATGCTTCCACTTCCACGTTAATCGTGCGCGCCGCATTCGCATCAGTGCGAACCGATGGCGACGCGCTCCATCCATTGCGTGACGAATACCGGCAGTTGCCGCATATCGTCGAACACATGCACCGCGCCCGCTGCGCGCAGCGCTTCGATCTGCGCTTCATTCGCGTGACCGCCGCCGATAAAACCCATCACCGTCATGCCCGCGGCCTTCGCGGCCGTCACACCGGTCACGCTGTCTTCGACGACAAGGCACGCGTCAGCCGTCAGATTCAGCCCACGCGCCGCGGCCAGATAGACGTCGGGCTCGGGCTTCGGTTGCGCCACGCTGTCGGCGCAAAACACCCGCTCGCCAAAAAAAGCGACGAGCCCGGTGCGCGCCAGCACGGCCTGCACATACGCCGTGTTGCTGTTGCTCGCGCAGGCCATGCGCAACGGAATCTGCCCGAGCGCCGCGACGATGCCTTCGACGAGCGGCGCCTCCATCGCACCGGCGCTGACCGCGTCCCGGATCGCGTCGACGTCGGCGGGGCTCAGCGTTCTGTCGAGATGCGCGGCCGTCGCATCGAGCACGCGCTCGGTGCGCAGGCCGAGGAGCGGCATCAGGACAGGCTCGACGTCCACACCGGGCCAGCGCGATTCCAGTTCGTGCACGAGCATCCGCGCGGCGATGGCTTCGCTGTCGATCAGTACACCATCGCAGTCGCAGATCAGCGCGTAATTCGACACGGTCATTTGACCGCACCGAACGTAAGGCCACGCACCAGTTGCTTCTGCGACAGCCAGCCGACGATCAGGATTGGCGCGACGGCCAGCAGCGAGGCCGCCGACAGCTTCGCCCAGAAGAGACCCTCAGGACTCGAATACGACGCGATGAAAACCGTCAGCGGCGCCGCGTGCGAACTCGACAGGTTGATGCTCCAGAACGCCTCGTTCCACGACAGGATCACGAGCAGCAGCGCCGTCGATGCAAGACCCGGCAGCGACATCGGCATCAGCAGGTAGACGATTTCCTGCCACGTCGCCGCACCGTCGATCCGCCCTGCTTCGAGAATGTCGCGTGGTATTTCCGCGAAGTACGTGAACGACATCCATACTGCAATCGGCAGGTTGATCAGCGTGTAGACGATCACGAGACCCGACACCGTATCGAGCAGGCCGCTGTTTTTCCACAGCAGATAGATCGGCACCAGCACGCCGACCGACGGCATCATCTTCGTCGACAGCATCCACAGCAGGACTTTCTGGGTGCGGCGAGTCGGGAAGAACGCCATCGCGTACGCGGCCGGCACGGCGAGTATCAGACACAGCACCGTCACGCCCGCCGAAATCAGGATCGAATTCCACGCGAACGAGAAGTAGTTGCTGCGTGCGAATACCTCACGAAAACTGTCGAACGTCGGGATGAAGAAGAGCGACGACGCGTACGCCTGCTGCTCCGTCTTGAATGCCGTGATCGTCATCCAGAAGATCGGGAAGAACAGCAGTAGCGCGACCAGCCACGCGAGGACGCCAGGAATGCCGCGTCGAAGCTTCGCCATCGGCGAGTTGATCGACGACGCAGGTGCAGCTGAAGTGGCAGCAAGCTGGCTCATTTTTCGTACTCCCCTTTCAGGTTCTTCGCGAGCATACGCACGAGGAAGAACGACACGATATTCGCCAGCACCACCGCGAGAATCCCGCCAGCGGAAGCCAGACCGACGTCGAACTGTTGCAGGCCGAGCGAGTAGATCAGGTACGACAGATTGGTCGTCGCCGTGCCCGGGCCGCCGCCCGTCGTCGTATAGATTTCAGCGAAGATCGACAGCAGGAAAATCGTTTCCATCATCACCACCACCGCGATCGCCCGTCGCAGGTGAGGCAGCGTGATGAAGAAGAACATCGCGAACGGACCGGCGCCGTCGATACGCGCCGCTTCCTTCTGCTCCTGGTCAAGCGACTGGATCGCCGTGAACAGGATCAGAAACGCGAACGGCAACCACTGCCACGCGACGATCATCACGACTGCCGTGAGCGGATAGTTGGCGAACCAGTCGATCGGCGTGAGCCCGATCGCGCGCATGCCCTGCGCGACGAGACCGTACACCGGGTGCAGGATCATGTTCTTCCAGATGAGCGCGCTGACCGTCGGCATCACGAAGAACGGCGCGATGGCGAGCAGCCGCGCCACGCCCATGCCGTAGAACTTGCGGTCGAACAGCACCGACATCAGGATCCCACCGACCACCGTAATGATCAGCACCGAGCCGATCAATTCCAGCGTGATCAGGATCGACGGACCGAAGGCCGGATCGCTGGCGAGGTATTTGTAATTGTCGAGGCCCGCGAAACCCTTCACATCGGGATTGAGCAGGTTGTAGCGCGAGAACGAAAACCAGATCGTCATCGCGAGCGGAATCGCCATCCACAACAGCAGCACGGCAACCGATGGCGAGACCAGCCATCGTGCGGACGCCGCCTTGCGGGTTTCGCGTTCCTGTTCGGTTTGGGGATGGACTTGCATGAGAGGAAGGCGCAGATGACGCATGATCGGACCACCTGTCTGGTAGTTCGCGGACCGCGAAGTTGCGGGCGGCCCGCTGTGCTGCTGCGATCCGGCTGGCGTTTAAACGCCAGCCGGCGCTTTTACTGCGAATTACATCGAAGTCACTTCGCGTAACCCGCCTGACGCACGGCGCGCTCGGCGGTTGCCTGACCGGCTGCGAGCGCCTGATCGACCGACATCTGGCCCGCGACGGCACCTGAGACGCTCTGACCGACCACCGTACCGAACGACTGGAACTCCGGAATGCCGACGAACTGCACGCCGGTGTACGGCACAGGCTTCGCGGTCGGACGCGTCGGGTCAGCCGACTGGATCGCCTTCAGCACGAAGCCCGCGAACGGCGCGGCCTGCTGGTACTCAGGGCGAGCGTAGGTCGACTCACGCGTTCCCGGCGGCACCGATGCCCAGCCTTCATCCTTCGCGGCGAGTTCGATGTACTGCTTCGACGTCGCCCACGAGATGAACTTCTTCGCGGCGTCCGGCTGCTTCGACGACTTCGGAATTGCCAGCGCCCACGACCACAGCCAGTGCGAACCATTCGGCGTGACAGCCGTCGGCGCCGCGGCGAAACCGATCTTGTCCGCGACCTGCGACTGCGCCTTGTTGTACAGCATGCCGGCCGCGACCGTCGCGTCGATCCACATCGCGCACTTGCCCGATGACATCAGCGTCAGGTTTTCGTTGAAGCCATTCGAGCTGGCTCCCGGCGGGCCGTCTTTCTTCAGCAGGTCGACGTAGAAGCTCACCGCCTTCTTCCATTCCGGCGAAGTCAGCTGCGCGTTCCACTTTTCGTCGAACCAGCGGCCGCCGTACGTGTTGACGAGCGTCGTCACGTAGGCCATGTTTTCGCCCCAGCCGGCCTTGCCGCGCAGGCAGATGCCGTAGACGCCGCCCGCCTTGTCGGTGAGCTTGTCGGCGAATTCCTTGATCTGGTCGTAAGTCGGCTGGTCGGGCATCTTGAGACCCTTCGCCGCGAACAGATCCTTGCGGTAGAAGGTCATCGAGCTTTCGACGTAGAACGGCAGCGCGTACAGCTGGTTGTTGTACGACAGGCCGTCACGCGCCGTCTTCACGACGTCGTTGAGATCGTAATCGGCGGAGAGGCCCGTGATCGGCGCGAGCCAGCCGCGCTTGCCCCACTGCGGCGTTTCGTACGTGCCGATCATCATCACGTCGAACTGGCCGCTGTTGGTGGTGATGTCCGTCGTGGCGCGCTGGCGCAGCACGTTTTCTTCGAGAATCACCCAGTTCAGCTTGATGTCGGGATTGGCCTGCTCGAAATTGGACGAGAGCTTCTTCAGCTCGATCATGTCAGGGTTGTTGAGGGCTGCGATCGTGACGGTCGCGGCCGATGCGTTCAACGCGACACACGCGGCCGCGCTGGCGCCAAATAGCTTGAGCGCGGTCTGGACGGCTGGTTTCATGAGTTGTCTCCTTCTGGATTAGTCGTTCTTCGAGTGATGCTTCTGGCGGATGGGTACGGTGTATTTCGGTCAGCTCATCCAGTTGCCGCCGTCGACGTTGAGCGTCTGGGCGGTGATGTAATCGGCATCGGCGGACGCGAGGAACAGCGCCGCGCCCGTCAGATCGTCCGGCACGCCCATACGGCCGAGCGGCACCGCTTCGCCGACAAGACGCTTCTTCTCGCCGAGCGGACGGTTTTCATAACGTGCGAAGAGCGCATCGACCTCGTTCCACATCGGCGTATCCACCACGCCCGGTGCGATGCCATTCACGTTGATTTTGTGCGGCGCGAGAGCCAGCGCCGCGGATTGCGTATAGCTCAGCACGGCGGCCTTGGTCGCGCAGTAGTGCGATACCAGCGCTTCACCGCGGCGGCCCGCCTGCGACGACATGTTGATGATCTTGCCACCCCGCCCCTCTTCGACCATCTTCTGCGCGACACGCTGCATCAGGAAGAACATGCCCTTCACGTTGACGGCGAAGAGACGGTCGAACACATCCCAGGATTCATCGAGGAGCGGGCGCATGTCGAACAGCGCCGCGTTATTGAAGAGAATATCGATGCGGCCGAAACGCTCAAGCGTGGCCGACACGATGCGCTCGATATCGTCACGACGCGTAACGTCGGCGGAAATCGTCAGCACGCGATCGCTGTGACTTTGCGTAAGCGCCTGCGCGAATTCGCCTGCGGGCTTCACGTCGACCAGCACGCAGCGCGCGCCTTCGTCGAGATAACGCCGGGCTACCGCTTCGCCGATTCCACTTCCTGCACCAGTCAGGATCGCTACCTTGTCCTGCAATCGCGCGTTCAATGCTGTCTCCGGTTTCATTCTGCGTTCTGCGCAGTGAGCGAACGCCCAATACGCGAACAATTGCTCTACTTGTGATCGAATGATCGGATACGCATCGGGTCATGTCAAGGCGCAATGCAGGATTTCGATGCTGCAACGCGGCAGTGTTTACCCGCTTCGCGCCATACCTGCCGGCCAGGTTAAGGTGCACGTCGTGTCATAATTTTGCGATACGTTATATCATTCCGCTCTCGCGGCGCTTTGACGCCGGAAGGCACGTCAACACCCACCTTTCAAGGACCCGACAACCATGATGAGACCAGCCGATTCGCTATGGAATCGCGTGCGCCGTGCACGCGTTGTGTCGACGTGTCTGGCGGCCGGCGCGCTCATGCTGATGACTGGCCACGCCGCCGTCGCCGCTGATACGAAGATTCCGGTCGTCGCGGCCGAGAACTTTTATGGCGACGTCGTGCACCAGCTGGGCGGCGATTACGTCAGCGTGACGAGCATCCTCAGCAACCCGGATCAGGATCCGCATCTGTTCGAAGCCAGCCCGAAGACAGCGCGCGCGTTGCAGAACGCCAGCCTTGTCGTGTACAACGGCGCCGACTACGATCCGTGGATGGCGAAGCTGCTCGCGGCATCGAAGAACGGGAAGCGCACAACGATCGTCGCCGCTGACCTTACCGGCCGGAAAAGCGGCGACAATCCGCATCTCTGGTACGCGCCTTCGACGATGCCGGCGGTTGCGCGCGCGGTGAGCGCGGCGCTCATTGCCGCTGATCCGTCGCACAAATCGGCGTACGATGCGAACCTCGCGACGTTTCTGGATTCGCTGAAGCCGCTCGATACAAAGGTTGCCGCGTTGCACGCGAGCTATGCGCACGCGCCGGTCACCGCGACGGAACCGGTGTTCGGCTATATGTCGGACGCAATCGGCCTCGACATGCGTAACCAGCGCTTCCAGCTCGCCGCGATGAACGACACTGAAGCGAGCGCGTCGGATATCGCCGCGTTCGAGCGCGATCTGCGCGAGAAGCGCGTACGCGTGCTGATCTACAACAGCCAGGCCACCGAAGCACTGACAAAACGGATGCTGAAGCTCGCGCAGCAATCGAATGTGCCGACGGTGAGCGTCACCGAGACGCAACCGGCGGGCAAGACGTTCCAGCAATGGATGCTGTCGCAACTCGACGACCTCGGTGCGGCGCTTGCAAAGAGCGGCGCTGCCGACAAGGCAAAAGGAACTACGCAATGACACCGACTGGCGCCGCGCCGCGCGGCTCCGATCCCGTGCTCGAACTCGATCACGTCACGCTCGAACTGGGCGGACGCACGATCCTGAACGACGCGAGCCTCGTCGTGAACCAGAACGAGTTCATTGGCGTGCTCGGGCCGAACGGCGCGGGCAAGACCACCCTGATGCGCGCGGTGCTCGGCCTCGTGCCGGCTGCGAGCGGCGCGATCCGCGCGCTTGGGCAGCCGGTCGAGCGCGGTAATCCGTCGATCGGTTATATGCCGCAGACGCGCAGCGCGCTCGCCGGCCGCCGCGTGCGCGGACGCGATTTCGTCGCGATGGCCGCCGACGGACACCGCTGGGGTCTGCCGCATGGCAGCGCCGCGGCGCGGACGGAAGTCGATCGCGTGCTCGATCTGGTTGGCGCACGCGATCTCGCCTTGCGGCCGTTGTCGGAGCTGTCGGGCGGTGAGCGTCAGCGTCTGCTGCTCGCGCAATGCCTGCTTGGCAATCCGCGTCTGCTGCTACTCGACGAGCCGTTGATCAGCCTCGATCCGCATCATCAGAAGAGCGTCGTCGAACTCGTGCGACGCGTACAGCAGGAACTGGGCATCACGGTGCTGTTTTCCGCGCATGAGCTGAACCCACTGCTGCATGCGCTGGATCGTGTTCTGTATCTCGGCAGCGGCGTGGCGGCGCTTGGCACCGTCGATGAAGTGATCACGAAGCCGGTGTTGTCGCGACTCTACGGTTCGTCGATCGACGTGATGCGTGTGAATGGCCGCATCTTCGTGATGTCTGGCGACGTCGAAGTCGAAAAGCACGACCACGAGCACGAAGACGATCACGGCGGTGGACATTCGCACGGGCATGACCACAACGGCCATTCGCATTCACACTCGAAGGCGCACAGCCACACAAACCGCGACGGACACACGCACGATGTTTGAATACGACTTCATGGTGAACGCATTCGCCGCTTCGGGGATCGTCGCGGTGCTGGCGGGCATCGTCGGCTATTTTCTGGTGCTGCGCGGGCAGACGTTCGCCGGCCACGCGCTGTCGCACGTCGGCTTCACCGGTGCGACGGGCGCTGTGCTGATCGGCATTTCGCCGATCTGGGGGATGATCGGCTTCACGCTTGCGGCGGGCGTCGGTATGGGCGCGCTCGGCGAACGGCTCGCCGGACGCGACGTCGCGATCGGCGTGATTCTGTCGCTCGCGCTCGGCTTCGGTTTGCTCTTTCTGCATTTCTTCACCGCGTACGCGACGCAGGTCACCGCGCTGCTGTTCGGCAACGTGCTCGGCGTGAATACGTCGACGCTCGCGGTGCTCGCCGCGCTTGGCATCGTGAGTCTGCTGGCGCTCGCGGCGATCATGCGGCCGTTGCTCTTCGCATCGTTGCAGCCGGAACTCGCCGAAGCGAAAGGCGTGTCGCTGCGGCTCGTGTCCGTGCTGTTTCTCGCGATTGCGGCGCTCGCCGTCGCGGCGTGTACGCAGATCGTCGGCGTACTTCTGGTGTTCACGCTGATGGTCGGGCCGGCTGCCGCCGCGCAGAATCTCACGACGCGCCTTTCCACCGGTCTTATCCTCGCCGCGCTGCTGGCGCTGGCGCAGGCGTGGCTCGGCGTGACGCTCGCGTTCTACACGGACTGGCCCACGAGTTTCTGGATCACCGCGCTTGCCGCGCTGGTTTACGGTGGAAGTTTTTTAGGCCGACGTTAAACGCTTCTCGCGCCCAGGGAGAAGGGACGCTGGAGAACATCCGGCGTCCCTTTTTCACGTCATCGCGAACGCAACGCTTTATCCGAGCAGCACCTTCGCGTGATGCGCGACATGATCCTGGATGAAGCTCTGGATGAAATAATAGCCGTGGTCGTAGCCTTCATGACGACGCAACGTGAGCGGCTGTCCTGCGGCACGGCACGCGGCCTCGAACACATCCGGATTCAGTTGCTCGGCCAGAAACTGGTCCGACAAACCCTGATCGACGAGAATCCCTTCGGCGAACCTGTGCGACGCACTCGCAATCAGTTCGCTCGAATCGTACTGACGCCACGCGTTGCGATCGTCGCCGAGATATCCGCTGAACGCCTTCACGCCCCACGGACATCTTGAAGGCGCGGCAATCGGCGCGAACGCCGATACCGATCGATAGATCCCGGGATTACGCAGCGCCATCATCAACGCACCGTGCCCGCCCATCGAATGGCCGAAGATGCCGAGCCGCGAGCCATCGACCGGCAGATTCGCCAGCACGGTTTCGCGCAGTTCGTCGCGCACGTACGAGTACATCCGGAAGTGCTTCGACCACGGTTCCTGCGTCGCATCGACGTAGAAGCCCGCGCCGACGCCAAAGTCCCACGCGGCGCTTTCGTTCGGAATGCCGGCGCCGCGCGGGCTGGTATCCGGCGCGATCAGCGCGATGCCGTGCTGCGCGGCGAAGCGCTGCGCGCCCGCCTTGATCGGAAACGTTTCCTCGGTGCACGTCAAACCGGCCAGATAGAACAGCGCCGGCACGTTACCGTGCGACGCCTGCGGCGGCAGAAACACCG
Source organism: Paraburkholderia sp. GAS42 (assembly GCF_050436565.1). NCBI lineage: Bacteria > Pseudomonadati > Pseudomonadota > Betaproteobacteria > Burkholderiales > Burkholderiaceae > Paraburkholderia > Paraburkholderia sp. GAS42. Next base: position 111,786 of record NZ_JBNDML010000008.1, read on the forward strand.
AGAAGCGCATCGGCAGGCCGATCGTCGACGAATCGTGACGATAGAACCGCTGCACGCCGCCGAAGCATGCGTGCGAAGACAGAAGTTCGAGCATGAAACGCCCCTGGTACGTTAGTACAGTACGACCGAGCGGATCGACTCGCCCTTCTTCATCAAATCGAAGCCTTCGTTGATGCGTTCGAGTGGCAGACGATGCGTGATCAGATCGTCGATATTGATCTTGCCTTCCATATACCAGTCGACGATCTTCGGCACGTCGGTGCGGCCACGCGCGCCGCCGAATGCCGAGCCTTTCCACTCGCGGCCCGTCACGAGCTGGAACGGACGCGTGCTGATCTCTTCGCCCGCTGCCGCCACGCCGATGATGAACGACTGGCCCCAGCCCTTGTGCGTGCATTCGAGCGCCTGACGCATTACCTTCGTGTTGCCGATGCACTCGAACGAATAGTCGGCGCCGCCATCGGTGAGTTGCACGATATGGTCGACCACGTTCTCGACTTCGTTCGGGTTGATGAAGTGCGTCATGCCGAATTTCTTCGCGAGCTCGACCCGGCCCGGGTTCAGATCGACGCCAATGATCTTGTCCGCCCCAACCATCTTTGCGCCCTGAATCACGTTCAGACCAATACCGCCCAAACCAAACACGACGACGTTCGCGCCTGCTTCGACTTTCGCCGAATAGACGACTGCGCCGACGCCCGTCGTCACGCCGCAGCCGATGTAGCAGATCTTGTCGAACGGCGCGTCTTCACGCACTTTCGCCACCGCGATTTCCGGCACGACAATGTAGTTCGAGAACGTCGACGTGCCCATGTAATGGAACAGCGGCTTGCCGTCGAGCGAGAAGCGCGACGTCGCGTCGGGCATCAAGCCTTTGCCCTGCGTCGAGCGGATCGCCTGACACAGGTTCGTCTTGCGCGACAGGCAGAACTTGCACTGGCGGCATTCCGGCGTGTAAAGCGGAATCACGTGATCGCCTTTCTTCAGCGTGCCGACGCCCGGACCGACATCGACGATCACGCCCGCGCCTTCATGGCCGAGAATTGCCGGGAAGATGCCTTCCGGATCGGCACCCGACAGCGTGTAGTAGTCGGTGTGGCAGATCCCCGTTGCCTTCACTTCGATCAGGACTTCACCGGCGCGCGGGCCTTCCAGATCCACTTCTTCGATCGTCAACGGTGCGCCGGCTTTCCATGCGATGGCTGCTTTTGTCTTCATCGTGAATGCTCCTTTGAGTCTGTGAATGCGGAGATCGACCTTCAGGGTCGATCGACATGTTGCGTGTTCTGTTCAGGTTCGCGTGGAAGCCGTGGAAAGTGCGGGAAACCAGTCCTCCACGCGTCCATATAGATCGAGGAAGCGCGCATAACGCGCGGCCAGCGCACGGTCGCCTTGCGGACCCGCGACGCGTGTCGTCGCAGGCGCAAGCGCCGCGAGATCCGACGCGTGCCAGTGGCCGCTCGCGAGACCGCCTAGTATCGCCGCACCGCGCCCCGCTGCGTTAGGACAATCGACCGCGTGCAGTTCGACATCGAGCGCGTCGGCCAGCATCTGACGCCAGCGCGCATCGACGGAACCGCCGCCCGCCAGCCTGAGCGACGTGACCTCGGCGCCGCTGCGACGGATCGCGTCGAGCCCGGCGCGCAGCGAAAACGCGACGCCTTCGAATGCAGCACGCATCATCGTGCCACGCGTGTGACCGAGCGCGAGGCCTAGCCAGCCGCCGCGCGCCGACGGATTGAGCCACGGCGAACGCTCGCCGGTGAGATACGGAAGGAAGGTGAGCCCGGGCGCAGCCTCATCGGCGAAGGCATCGCGATAGGCGTCCGGCCATTCGTACGACAGCCAGCCGCGCACGGCTTCGAGCGCGACGCCGACGTTCTGCATCGCCGCCATCCGGTACCAGTGATCGGTCGCCGCGCGATAGCAATGCAGACCGCGCGATGCGCTGGGCTCGTCCGTCGCGAGGACGACGATCTGGCCGCCACTGCCCGTGGTGAGCAGCGCGTCGCCATCGTTTGCAAGGCCGCTGCCGAACGCGGCGCACGGCGTATCGGCCGCGCCCGTCGCAAGCGTAATGCCCGCGCGCAAACCCAGCGCGCGCGCTGCCGCTTCGGATAGCACACCGCCCGCCGCATACGAAGGCGCAAGCGGCGCGAACCATTCGTGCGGCACGCCGAGCCGCTCGAGCAGCGCGTGATCCCACTCGCCGGCTGGATCGGCAAGCGCGGTCGCACATGCATCGGACGGATCGGTGACGACCGCGCCACCCAGCGCGACGCGCAGCCAGTCCTTCGGTTGCAATGCCCAGCGCGTGGATTCCGCCGTGCGCGGCTCGTTCAGCATGATCCAGCGCAGCAACGGCCCAGCCATGCCAGGCGCAACGGGATTGGGTTGCGGCTCCGGCCACGCGTCCAGCAGCGACAGCGCACGCGTATCGGGCCACAGCATCGCGGAGCGCACCGCGCGACCCTGCGCGTCGGTGAGCACGACGCCGTGCATCTGCCCGGAAAAGCCGATCGCCCGAACGTCGTCGCGCTCGTCGGCGGGCAGTTTGGCTGCGGCTTCGCAGAGCGCGCGCCACCACGTATCGACGGAGATTTCGGCCCAGCCCGGATGCGGCGTCGCGATTGCGTACGCGACGCTCGCTGTCGCACGCTCGTGCCCCTCCTCATCGACGGTCGAAAGTTTCAGTGAGCCTGTGCCGAGGTCGATGCCGAAAAAACGCATGGGCGAGGAATATGAAAAAGATGGAGAAATTGACGCGAAAGCGAGCTGCGTTCAACGCGCCGCAGTCGGGACATAAAAAGCGCAAATCGCGGGTTAACCCCGCCACGCGGACGAGCGCGTCGAAACGACACTATGCGCTGCGCCGAATACGTCTCATCGATTTTCACACATATCGCGTCGTATGCGCCTCGCCGGCCGCATTCGCGTTGCACACCGCCTCACGGGCCTCAGCGCCGGATTGGCTCGCCCGCGTATTTCGGACGGCTTTCAAACGCGCGTCCGGCATATGATCGCCGCGAAGCCCGGAATAGGCCACAGCGGTCTTGTTGCATCTTTTCATTCCCCCTACCTTGGAGTCATCCCGAAAACGAGATGTGGAGAGAGACAAAATGCAATCGAACACGGTTCACCCGTGCGACGAGCGGCTGCCCGCCGGCCAGTTGCTCACGTTAGGTATTCAGCATGTGCTCGTCATGTACGCCGGGGCGGTTGCCGTCCCGCTAATCGTCGGCAGCGCGCTCAAGCTTCCGAAAGAGCAGATCGCGTTTTTGATCAGCGCCGACCTCTTCTCATGTGGTATCGCGACACTGATCCAGACGCTCGGCCTGTGGATCTTCGGCATCCGTCTGCCAGTCATCATGGGTTGCACGTTCGCAGCCGTCGGCCCGATGGTCGCCATCGGCACCAATCCGTCGCTCGGTATTCTCGATATCTTCGGCTCGACGATCGCCGCGGGCATCGTCGGCATTTTCCTTGCGCCGGCGATCGGCAAGCTGTTGCGGTTCTTTCCACCAGTCGTGGTCGGCGTGGTCATTTCGGTGATCGGGCTGTCGCTGATGGAAGTCGGCATCAACTGGGCAGCGGGTGGCGTCGGCAATCCGGATTATGGCAATCCGGTCTACCTCGGTCTGTCGTTTGTCGTGCTGATGCTGATCCTGTTGATCAACAAGTTCGGCAAGGGCTTTATCGCGAACATTTCCGTGCTGCTCGGCATCGTCGCGGGCTTCGTGATTGCGGCGCTGCTCGGCCGCGTCAACATGGAAGGCGTGACGGCGGCGCCGTGGGTCGGCTTCGTGATGCCGTTCCACTTCGGCCTGCCGCACTTCGATCCGCTCTCGATCGCGACGATGGTCACCGTGATGTTCGTCACCTTCATCGAATCGACCGGCATGTTCCTCGCGGTCGGCGACATGGTCGATCGCCCGGTGGATCAGAAGACGCTCGTGCGCGGCCTGCGTGTCGACGGTCTCGGCACGCTGATCGGCGGCATCTTCAACTCGTTTCCGCATACGTCGTTCTCGCAGAACGTCGGCCTGATCGGCGTGACGGGTGTGAAGAGCCGCTTTGTCTGCGCGATGGGCGGCGTGATCCTCGTGCTGCTCGGCCTCTTTCCGAAGATGGCGCAAGTGGTGGCGTCGGTGCCGGCGTTCGTGCTCGGCGGCGCGGGCATCGTGATGTTCGGGATGGTCGCGGCGAACGGCATCAAGGTGCTGTCGAAGGTCGACTTCGTGAAGAATCACCACAACCTGTTCATCGTCGCGGTGAGCATCGGGCTCGGCCTGGTGCCGGTCGTCTCGCCGCACTTCTTCTCGAAGCTGCCGCCCGCGCTGTCGCCGTTGCTGCATAGCGGGATCCTGCTGGCGTCGGTTTCTGCGGTCGTGCTGAACCTGATCTTCAACGGCGTAAAAGGCGAGCGGGCGGCGAAGAACGCGATCCGGCGCGCAGGCCACGATTTCGACGGCCGCGCGAGCGCTGAACTGCTGTCGCGCGACGACACGCTGCATACCGCGCACGATTTCGATGCGCGTGCCGCAGACGCGCACTGAAGGGCGGGCGCCTCGCGATCCACGGCGGGCGCCAGAACGTTGGGATGTAGGGGAACGCGGGACCGAACGAACGCCGGTTCGCCGGTTCGCCGGTTCGCCGGTTCGCCGGTTCGCCGGTTCGCCGGTTCGCCGGTTCGCCGGTTCGCCGGTTCGCCGGTTCGCCGGTTCGCCACAACTGAAAACGCCACGGTTTCTGGCGAAACCGTGGCGCTTATTTTTGTTGCTCCCGATCCCAGCGATTACAGCTACAGCCCGCCGGATCAGTCAGACCCCAGGCATCAACCCGCCGAAGCAGGCGCCGAAGCCGCTGCCGGCGCACTAGCCGCGCCGTAGTCGACCGGCGCATCGGCCGGACGCGGCTGCTCGCCTGCCCGCTCGATCCAGCCGCCGCCGAGGAACTGATACAGATCGACCAGGTTCGTCAGACGCTGCAGACGCGCGGTAATCAATGTCTGCTGTGCCAGATAAAGATCGTTCTGTGCAGTCAGCACCGCCAGATAGCTGTCGACGCCGCTCCGGTAGCGCAGGTCCGACAGTTCGAAGCGGCGTTGCTGGGCGAACGTATTGCGCTCGCGCGCTGCAATTTCCTGATCGAACGTGCCACGCGCCGCCAGACCATCGGCGACTTCGCGGAAAGCCGTCTGGATCGCCTTTTCATACTGCGCGATCTGGATGTTCTTCTGTACGTTCGCGAGATCGAGATTCGCCATGTTCGCGCCACCCTCGAAGATCGGCAGCGTGATCTGCGGCGCGAACGACCACGCTGCGGAACCCGCCTTGAAGAGACCACCCAGCGTCGGACTCAACGTGCCGAAGCTGCCGGTCAGCGAAACCCGCGGGAAGAACGCAGCGCGCGCCGCCCCGATATTCGCGTTGGCCGCCAGCAGGTTCTGCTCGGCTTCCATGATGTCCGGACGACGTTGCAGCAGGTCTGACGGCAACCCAGCCGGAATGTCCGTCAGGACATTCTGGTCGGTCAGCGGCAGGCCCGGCGGCAGATCGGACGGAAGGGGTTCACCAATCAGCAGCACCAGCGCGTTTTCCGCCTGCGCCCGCAGCCGTGTCTGTACCTGCAGGCTCGCGAGCGCCTGCTCGACCACGGTCTGAGCCTGACGCAGATCGAGCTCGGAACCCGTGCCTGTGTCGAACTGCAGCTTCGTGATGTTGTACGAATCCTGCGCGGTCTTCAGCGTGCCTTCCGTGACCTTCAGCAGGTCGTCGGTAGAAAGCAGCGTCAGATACTGATCGGCAACCGACGACACCAGCGCGATTTCCGCCGCCTTGCGCGCCTGCGCCGTGGCCAGATATTGCGCCAGCGCCTGATCCTTCAGGCTCTGAATCCGCCCGAAGAAGTCGATTTCCCACGATGCATTCAGTCCGACCGAATAGGTGTTGGAGATCGTCTGGCGGCCAATCGACAGGTCCTTCGGCGTGCGCTGCTTGCTCTCCGAAGCGGCAGCATCCAGCGTCGGGAACAGCGCGGCGCGCGTGATCTGATACTGCGCGCGGGAAGCCGCGATATTCAGCACCGAAACGCGCAGATCGCGATTGTTCTTCAGCGAAATCTCGATCAGCCGCTGCAGACGCGGATCCGTGAAGAAATCGCGCCAGCCGATATCGGTTGCCGCCTGGCCGTTCGCACTACGGGTGCCGTGATCGGCCGCACCTGGCTGCGTCGAGTAGACGCCGCCCGTCGGGAAGCTGTCCGACACGGGCGCGGCCGGGCGCTCGTACTTCGGCGCCATCGTGCAGCCCGCGGCGAGGAACGCCACCGCGACTGCAATCAAAGAATGTTTTTGCATCTCAATGCCCTTCCTTGCCCGAGCCGTTGCCACCCGCGCCGCCTTCCGGATCATGCGGATGGTGCTGGTTGTAGTGTTCCATCGCAGCATCCGGGTCTTCCTTCTCGCCGCCGAACTTCGCGCGGATCACGACGAAGAACATGGGGATCATGAAGATGGCGAGGAACGTCGCCGTCAGCATCCCGCCGATCACGCCGGTACCGATTGCGTGCTGGCTTGCCGAACCCGCGCCGTTACTGATCGCGAGCGGCAACACGCCGAGAATGAACGCGAGCGACGTCATCAGGATTGGACGCAGCCGCAGACGCGAGGCTTCGAGCGCCGCTTCCACCGGACCCATGCCTTCCGACTGCTGCAGTTCGCGGGCGAATTCCACGATCAGAATCGCGTTCTTCGCCGACAGCCCCACCGTCGTCAACAGCCCGACCTGGAAGAACACGTCGTTTTCGAGTCCGCGCAGCGTGGCCGCCAGCAGCGCGCCGATCACGCCGAGCGGCACCACCATGATTACCGAGAACGGGATCGACCAGCTTTCGTACAGCGCCGCGAGACACAGGAACACGACGAGGATCGAGATCGCGTACAGGATCGGCGCCTGCGAACCGGACTGACGTTCCTGGAACGACAGACCCGTCCATTCGTAGCCGATACCCACCGGCAGTTTCGCCGCGATGGATTCGATGGCCGTCATTGCCTGACCGGTCGATTTGCCCGGCGCTGCCGCGCCCTGGATTTCCACCGCCGAGATACCGTTGTAACGCTCGAGCTTCGGCGAACCGTACGTCCACGTACCGCTGGCGAATGCCGAGAACGGCACCATCCCGCCCGCGGAATTCCGCACGTACCAGTCGCTCAGGTTTTCCGGCGTCATACGGAACTGCGCGTCACCCTGCAGGTACACCTTCTTGATCCGGCTGTCGGTATCGAGGAAGTTGTTGATGAACTGCGAAGCCCACGCGATCGAGAACGTCTGGTCGATCGCCGCCAGCGACACGCCGAGCGCCGCAGCCTTCTCGTGGTCGATGTTCACCTTGAACTGCGGCGTGTCGTTCAGGCCGTTCGGTCGCACCTGAGCGAGCGTCGGATCCTTCGCGGCCATGCCGAGCAGCTGGTTCCGCGCGGCCATCAGCGCCTCGTGGCCGACACCCGAGCGATCCTGCAACTCGAAGTCGAAACCGGCTGCTGTACCCAGTTCAGGAATCGACGGCGGATTCACCGGGTACACCAGCGCGTTCTTGTAGCCGCCGAAGTGCATGAACAACCGGCCCACCAGCGCCTGCACCTTCTGATCGGAATGCTGACGCACGGCGTAATCCTTCATCCGCACGAACACGAGACCCGCGTTCTGGCCGCGACCGGCGAAGCTGAACCCGTTCACCGTAAAGGTCGACTCGACGATGCTCTTTTCGTTGTTCAGCAGGTAGTCGGAGATGTCCTTTAGCGCGCGCGCCGTCGTTTCCTGCGTCGAGCCGGAAGGCGTCTGCACCAGCACGAACATCGTGCCCTGGTCTTCGTCAGGCAGGAACGACTTCGGCAGCTTCACGAACAGCAGCCCGACCGCGAGGATCACCACCATATAGATGATGAGCCAGCGACCCGAACGCTTGATCACGTGGTGAACACCGACGTGGTATTTGTCCCGGCTTTTATCGAACGTGCGGTTGAACCAGCCGAAGAAGCCCTTCTTCTCTTCGTGGTGACCCTGCGGGATCGGCTTCAGGATCGTCGCGCACAGCGCCGGCGTCAGAATCAACGCGACGAGCACGGACAGCACCATCGCCGCCACGATCGTCAGCGAGAACTGCCGGTAAATCGCACCGACCGAGCCGCCCGAGAACGCCACCGGCACGAACACCGCCGACAGCACGAGCGCCACGCCGACCAGCGCGCCGGTAATCTGGTCCATCGCCTTGCGGGTTGCGTCGCGAGGCGATAAACCCTCCTCCGCCATCACCCGCTCGACGTTTTCCACCACCACAATCGCATCGTCCACCAGCAGACCAATGGCCAGCACGAGCCCGAACATTGACAGCGTGTTGATCGAGAAGCCCACCAGCCCCATGATCGCGAACGTGCCCAGCAGCACCACCGGCACGGCGATCGTCGGGATCAACGTGGCGCGCAGGTTCTGCAGGAACAGGTACATGACGAGGAACACCAGCACGATACCTTCGAGCAGCGTCTTGACCACTTCCTCGATCGACAGGCGCACGAACGGCGTCGTGTCATACGGATACTTCACGACGAGACCGTGCGGGAAGTATTTCGACAGCTGGTCGACCTGGGCGCGGACAGCCTTCGCCGTTGCCAGCGCGTTGGCGCCGGTGGCGAGCTGGATACCGAAACCGGCAGTCGGCGCGCCGTTGTACTTCGTGTCGAAGTTGTAGTTTTCGCCGCCCAGATCGATACGCGCCACGTCCTTGATCCGGACCTGCGAACCGTCCTGGTTCACCTTCAGCAGCACGTTGCCGAACTGCTCCGGCGTCTGCAGCAGCGTCGCTTCGGTGATGGTGGCCTGCAGCAGCTGGCCCGGCACCGACGGCGTGCCGCCCAGCGAACCGCCGGCCACCTGAACGTTCTGCGCCAGCAACGCGGTCTGCACATCGACCGGCGTGAGACCGAAGTTGGTCAGCTTGCTCGCATCGAGCCAGATCCGCATCGCGTACTGCGAGCCGAACAGCGTCACCGTGCCCACGCCGTCAAGACGGCTGACCGGATCCTGAACGTGCGACGCGACGTAGTTCGCCAGGTCGTACTTGCTCATGCTGCCGTCTTCGGACACGAACGCCATCACCATCAGGAAGCTGCTGCTCGACTTCGTGACCTTCGTACCGAGTTGCTGAACGACCTGCGGCAACAGCGGCGTGGCGAGCTGCAGCTTGTTCTGCACCTGCACCTGCGCGATGTCGGGGTTGGTGCCGGCCGCGAAAGTCAGCGTAATCGTCGCCGTACCCGAATCGTCCGAAGTCGACGACAGGTACAGCAAGTGGTCGAGACCACTCATCTGCTGCTCGATCACCTGCGTGACGGTGTTTTCAACCGTCTTCGCCGATGCGCCCGGGTACGTTGCGCTGATCTGCACGGCCGGCGGCGCGATGGTCGGGTACTGCGCGATCGGAAGCGTAAAGATCGACGCGACACCCGCGAGCATCAGAATAATGGCGATCACCCAAGCAAAAATCGGGCGATCGATAAAGAACTTTGCCATGAAACGGGCTCCCTGTTATTGCGCGCCCGATGCAGCAGAGGCAGCCTGAGCCGTCTGCGCACCGCTGGCCGCTGGTGCGCCTTGAGCCGTAACGCCGGAGGCGGGGGTGGCCGGCAGTTGCGCGTCGACCGGCTTCACTGTCGCGCCCGGACGGACCTTTTCGGTGCCCTGCACGATCACGCGATCACCCGGGTTCAGGCCGCTCTCGACGACCCAGCTCGACTGATACGTAGTCGGTGCCACGAGCTGACGCAGCGCCACCTTGTTGTCCGGGCCGACGACGAGCGCCGTCGGCTGGCCCTTCTGGTCGTGCGTAATGCCGATCTGCGGCACCAGCAGCGCCTTTTCATTCACGCCTTCCTCGATGCGCGCACGCACGAACATGCCCGGCAGCAGCACGCGGTCCTTGTTCTGGAAAATGGCGCGAATCGTGACCGAACCGGTGGTCTGGTCGACCGTGACGTCGCTGAACTGCAGCTTGCCGGTTTCCGGATAGGCACGGCCGTCTTCCAGTATCAGCGTGACCTTGGCGGCGTTGATACCGCTCGTCTTCACACGGCCTTCCTGGATTTCGCGGCGCAGCTTCAAACCGTCGAGGCTCGATTGCGTCAGGTCGACGTAGACCGGATCGAGTTGCTGAACGGTCGACAGCAGCGTGGCCTGGCTCGCCTGCACATACGCGCCCGGCGTGACCGACGATTTGCCGATGCGGCCTGTGATCGGCGACGTGACATCCGTATAGCCGAGGTTGATCTGGGCGCTGTCGACGGCAGCCTTGCCGGCGGCGACATCAGCCGCGGCCTGACCTTGCGCGGCGACCGCGTTGTCGTAGTCCTGCTTGCTGACCGCGTTCGCTGCGACGAGCACCTTGTAGCGGCTGGCCTGAGCGGACGTAGACGCAAGATTCGCCTGTGCCTTCGCGAGCGACGCCTTTGCGTTATTCAGCGTCGCGATATACGGCGCCGGATCGATCTTGTAGAGACGTTGACCGGCCTTGACCTCAGTGCCTTCCGTGAATTCGCGGCGCAGCACGATCCCGTCGACCCGCGCGCGGACTTCCGCGACGAGAAACGCACTGGTGCGGCCCGGCAGGTCGGTGGTGACCGGTACAGCCTGCGGCTCGACGGTCACGACGCCGACTTCGGGCGTCTGTGGCGGAGGGGCCGATTGTTTTTGTCCGCATGCTGCAAGAAATATTGCAACCGTCGCGGCACTGATTAAGCGGAATGGAACCCGTTCGACGCGCATGGAGCGACCTCTGTCAAAGACTGAGAATGAAAAAGTGCGCGCATCCCTACCCCGGGGACGACGGCGCACACATGCGTCTTGAGACGCCTGATCGATAGCCCTGTAAATTCCAGGCCCGAGTCGTAGCCAGATCGTAGCCAACGCGTGGCCGGACCCTGGCCGAATCCAGGCAAAAGCGCGCCAAACCGGGAAATGCCGCACTGCGACGCCCTCTCAGGCGATTCGCAAGCGTTTTAAAAGACAACAGTGTCGGATATTAACCGGTCGACACGGCTTGGGCTATTCGATCGATGGGGTGCTATTATATATACATTCATGAATGCACGTAAAAGACCGTTTGTAACGTGCTGCGTGCCGTAGCGGCAAGATCAATCCGGAAACAGGCTGGCTATTGAACGGATTGTCATCGGCCGTACTTAATAACATCCGGGACAACCCGCAATCCCGCATACACCGCAGGGCAGACAGATATGGTTCGCCGAACCAAGGAAGAAGCGCTGGAGACGCGCAACGGCATCCTCGACGCCGCAGAGAAGGTCTTCTTCGAGAAGGGTGTATCGCGCACCTCGCTGGCGGACATCGCGCAGGTTGCCGGCGTGACGCGCGGCGCCATCTACTGGCATTTCGCCAACAAGGGTGATCTCTTCACCGAAATGTTCGACCGCGTGCTGCTGCCGCTCGACGAACTGAAGGCCGCGTCGCTCGATCCTGAGGAACCCGATCCGCTCGGACGCATGATCGATATCTGCATCGTGTGTCTGCGCGATACGGCCAACGACCCGCGTCGGCGGCGCGTGTTCGACATCCTGTTTCTGAAATGCGAGTTCGTCGAGGAAATGGGACCGGTGATGGCGCGCTATCAGAACAACATGCGAGACGGGTTGGAAGGCATCAAGGGCGGTGTGCGCAACGCAATCTCGAAAGGCCAGTTACCGGCCGATCTCCACGTAGCGCGCGCGGCGTCGATGATTCATGCGTTCATCAGCGGGTCGTTGCGCGACATGCTGTTTCTGCCAGGCGCCTTCGACTTCGGTGAGCACGCCGAACACATGGTCAAAGGCATGTTCGACGCGCTGCGCACGAGTCCAGCGTTCCTCAAGGGCGGCGCGGCCGGCTCCTGAATTTCTGCGGGTTGTGCGGACCTGAATGCGAAAGGCGGAAACCTTGCGGTCTCCGCCTTTTTTCATGCGCAGCGTCGCTTCAACGCGACGCTGGAGGCGCGAGGTTGACTTACGCCGTCGCCTGCGCCGCCCGTGCCTTCTGGTTCGACGCATAGATCGAGCCGCGCCCGAGCGGCTTGCCTGTGGTGAGTGCGTCGATCCATTGATCCGTGCTCGCCACCGCCGCAAAAAACGACTGCAGCACGATGCTGAACACGCGATGAATGTCCTCGGCGCTCGCGGAGCCCGCGCTGTTTTCGTACGGCACCGAACCGCTCGCGTCATGCAGGAATTCGACCGCGAGGCCAGAGTGCAGCGCGTGGTTGATCGTCGACGCGTCACAGTTGTGCGTCATGTAGCCGACCACCGTCAGCGTGTCGATGTCGTGCCGCGCGAGCCAGTCGGCGAGATCGGTGTCCGTGAAGGCGCTCGGCAGCGCTTTCGTGATCAGATGATCGTGCTCACGCGATGCGACCACCGTGTGCAGTGCGGCGCCATCGGAACCGCTCGCGAAGATCGGCGACGCGGCCGGCGCCAGACTCTGCACCACGATCACCGGCACCGCCGCGGCGCGCGCCGCATCGATCGCCCGACCGATATTCGCGAGCGACGTCTCGACTGGCGGAAATTCGATCGGCAGATCGCCGGTCACATATTCATTCTGTACGTCGATGACGATCAGGGCGCGGCGCGGCGTTGTCATGGCAAAACTCCTTTCGGGTGAGTGGTTCGCCGCGCGTCGACCGTTTGGGTCGTTCCAGTGCGGCGGCGATGACTGCATTCTTCACTGCTGACCGTTGTGATGATAGTGACCCGAATGACAACTTTCGATAAGATTGGGCCAATTGCGTTTTTTGCGGCGCGCGTCTTGCGACGCGACGTGTCGCTTCCTTCCTGCGCTCGCTTCCGGAACCCGTCATGACCCGTCCGGTTTCTTCTGCCGATTCCCGGCCTGCCCGTCCGTCGACTCCGCTCCGGGCGGAGGGCGCAAAGCCGGTGATTGCTGTGGTCGCGTTCGACCGCATCAGTCCGTTTCATCTTTCGGTGCCCTGCGTTGTCTTCGGCGAAGACCGTGGCGACGGTGGCGTGGCTGCGTTCGACTTCCGCGTCTGTGCGTCGGAGCCTGGCACGCTGTCTACCACCGCGGGTTTTTCGATCGCCGCGTCGCACGGTCTTGACGCGCTCGCCGACGCCGACACGATCATCGTGCCCAGCTGGCGCGATCCGGACGAACCGCCGCCGGCCGCGCTGCTCGACGCGTTGCGCGCGGCGCACGCACGCGGCGCACAGCTGGTCGGCCTGTGTCTGGGCGCATTCGTGCTGGCGGCGGCGGGCCTGCTCGACGGACGCCCGGCGACCACGCACTGGGCATGGGCCGACGATTTCGCGCGCCGCTATCCGAAGGTGAAGCTCGATGCGAACGTCCTCTACATCGACGACGGCAACGTGCTGACGTCGGCCGGCACTGCGGCCGGCCTCGACTGCTGCCTGCACGTGCTGCGCAAGCAGTGCGGCGCGCAGACCGCGAGCTACGTCGCGCGCCGGCTGGTCGTGCCGCCGCATCGCCAGGGCGGACAGGCGCAGTACATCCAGCAGCCGGTTCCCGACAACGCCCACGGCGACCGGCTGTCCGGCCTGCTCGACTGGGTCTGCCGCAACCTCGATGCACCGCACACGCTCGACAGCCTCGCCGGGCGCGCGTTGATGAGCCGCCGCACGTTCACGCGCCGCTTCCGCGAGGCGACGGGCACCACCGTCGGCGCGTGGCTGCTCGCGCAGCGTCTGACGCGCGCGCAGCAACTGCTCGAAACGACGGATCAACCGGTGGATGCCATCGCCGGCAGCGCAGGCTTCGGCTCGACGGCTTCGCTGCGCCAGCATTTCGCCGATGCGTTCAGGACATCGCCGTCGGCGTACCGCCGGGAATTTCGCGGCGAATGAGATGTGATTGAAGCAAGAGAAACGCGGCGGCGGGAGCACCGCCGCGTCGTGCGGTTCAGTTCTGGCTGAACCACCGCGCCAGATACAGCAGCACCGCGACGAAGAAGATCATCCCCGCCCACGCCCAGTTCGGCACGGCGTGCGGATCGTGCTCGTGGTGATGCGCACGCGCGCTCAGCATCGTGCTCGCCGCGCGTCCGGTGATCGCACCGCCGTGGTCATGCGGCCGGACGCGGCGCGCGAGGGCGCTCAGGTTGACCGGCCGCAGAAACACATGCTGACGCCGCGCCGGCGTGCCGTGCACCCGGTTCGGCTTCATGCCGTGTTTCGCCTGCACGACTTCGCAGAACTCGGTGAAGAACGTGTCAGCGAGGTCATGCAACGCATTTTCGATCTGACGGGAGGGGAGTTGCGTGAGCGGCCCGGTCAGCGTCGCCCAGACCGAGTAGTCGATCCGCGTGTGCGGATGTTTCGCGCCGCCGATCCAGTGGTCGTCCGCGCGCAGCCGCACCTCCATTTGCCCGCGCAACGCGCCGACGCCTTGCGCGCGCGCCTTGAAGTTGAGCATCCGGTGCATGGTTTCCGGCTCCACGCCGTCCGGGCTGACGATATGTGCGCGCACGTCGTAATGCGCGCGCAGCGGCCCGAGCGGCACCGTCATCGTCAGCGCGTATTCGCCACCGTGCAGTCGCGTGAACGACTCGCAGTTGTCGAGACTCGCGCGCAGCAGCGCGAGATCCTGCAGCGCTTCCCACACATCCGAAGGTGCAAGCGGAATCCGTAACGCATCGTTCAGTTCCATGACGGCCTCCCCGATAAGCCTCTTTCACCGCCAGATCACGACGTCTGATCGATGCGGTCCACCCGCGACGTGTAAAACGCCAGATAGTCCTTGATCTGCTTGACGCTGTCGATCGGCGTCTCGTACGTCCAGACGGCGTTTTCGACGACGCCTTCCTCAGTCAGCAGATGATAGTAGGACGCCTCGCCCTTGAACGGACATCGGGAGGTGTGTGCGGAACGCTCGAGCCGCGCCATGTTGACGTCGGCACGCGGGAAATAGAAGACGTCGGGAAGACCCGTCTCGGAGACGGTCAGTGCCGCCTGCGTATCGGCGACCGTGACGCCGAGATGGATCACCCGCACGCGATGCCGGTTGATGACGACGTCAACGCGATGGCCGCCGCCCTGGCTGCCATGCGCAGCGCCAGGCGGCTCGCCCGACTGTTTGCCGGTAGCATCGTCCGCGTTGGGACTTGCGTTGCCTGCCGGGGCGTCGTCCATCATGTCCAGCTCCGAGATGCGGTGGGAAACCGCGCGATATCCGGCTGCAAGCCGCTGCCGATCTGCATCACGCGTGCGCTTTCCGGCAGGCTGCGCGGCTTCACGAAAAAAAGCCACGGGCCTGCCCGTGGCTTCATTATCGGCGAAACTTCGGCGGCTTGCGCGCCCTTTGCGTACTCCGGCGTACCTTCGCACACCGTTTGTGCAGTGCAGCGATTACGGGCGTATTTACGGCGTGTTCCAGTAAAACGCCGCGCGCGCCGTGCCCTTACCTGTCACCGAAACTGCCTTGCTCTGGTCGCTATCCTTGTAGGTCGCATGAACCGTGTAGCGGCCGGGGCGCAGCCTGACCAGCATGTACGGGCCGCGCGACTTCGTGTCCAGCACCTCGGCGCCGTGCGCATCGACGACCTTCACCGCGACGTCGGCGAGAAACTCCGAGCCCGGGCCGGTGAAACGCAGCGACAGCGGCCACTGGCTTTGCGCGGCCTGCAACGCCGTCGATTCGTCGAGACCGACGCCGCCCGATGTGAACGATACGTCGCCCTGCTGCTGGACCTGCGGCAGGCCACCGCCGTTGGCGTTGCCCGCGCTGGTGTTATCCGTCGTAGTGCCGCCCGTGGTATCGCCCGCCTGCTGTGCGTACGCGCCGGCCACGGTGGCAAGCGTCAGGGTCGCCGCGACAGCCGCGGTCATGATCCTTCGCTGGGTATCTCGTGTTTTCATGTGCATCGCTCCTTGCTATGGTTCGTGCAGGAAACTAGCCTGCAAGCTCCGTGCCCGAGCGCCGGCCAACGGCTGCGATCGCACCATGGCAAAGGCCCGCGGGTCATGCGACACGCGGGCCTCACTCGCTGAAAACAGACCAGCGACGGTACTTCTTACATCAGCCGAGGTCGACCGGCACAAAGATCTGCGCGTCGTCGCGCTGGATCAGCAGCGCGATGCTGTCGCCGGCCTTCGCCACCATCTGCTTCAACTGGTCGACGCTCGTGACCGGATTGCCGTTGACCGCCAGGATCACGTCACCCGGCTGGACGCCGGCGCTCGCTGCGGGACCGTCCGCCTGCTGCACCAGCAGGCCGTGCGTCAGCGACGTGCCGCTCTTTTCCTGCGGCGTAAGCGGGCGCACAGCGACGCCGAGACGTCCCTGCTCCTGCGCAGGCGCGTCCGCCGAAGCCACCTTCGCGTCCGACAGCGCGCCGATCGTCACCTTCAGGTCCTTCGTCGCCTTGTTGCGCCATACCTGCACATTGGCGCTCGTGCCGGGCTTCAGACTCGCGACCTGCGACGGCAGATCCGCCGAATCCGACACCGGCGAGCCGTTCACCGAGAGGATCACGTCGCCTGGCTGCAGACCCGCCTTCGCAGCAGGGCCGCTGGCATCGACCGAGCTCACGAGCGCGCCCTGCGGCGTCTTCATGCCGAACGAATCCGCGAGCGTCTGGTTCATCGACTGCACCGCGACGCCGAGGCGCCCGCGGCTGACGTGACCGGTTGCGACGAGGTCGTCCTTGACCTTGATCGCCTCGTTGATCGGGATCGCGAACGAAAGACCCTGGAAGCCGCCTGTCTGCGAATAGATCATCGAATTGATGCCGATCACTTCGCCCTGCAGGTTAAACAGAGGACCACCCGAATTGCCCGGGTTCACCGGCACGTCGGTCTGGATGAACGGCGTGTAGTTCTCGTTCGGCAGCGAGCGCGACTTCGCGCTGATGATGCCCGAGGTCACCGTGTTGTCGAAGCCGTACGGCGACCCGATCGCGACTACCCACTGACCGACCTTGCTCTGACGCGGATCGCCGATCTTCACGGTCGGCAGGTTGCTCGCGTCGATCTTCAGCACCGCGACGTCCGACTGCTTGTCGGCGCCAACGACCTTCGCCTTGTATTCGCGCTTGTCGGTCAGCTTGACGGTGACGACGTTCGCGCCGTCCACAACGTGCGCGTTCGTCAGGATGTAGCCGTCGCTGCTGACGATGAAGCCGGAGCCAAGGCTCGCGCTCGGCGTATCGGGCTGATCGCCGCCGCCTGCGCCGGGACCGCCGGGCATGCCACCGAAGAAGCGCTTGTAGAACTGGTAGAACGGATCACTCGGGTCGATCGGCAACTGGCCGGCGTTACCACCGCCGCGTTGCGCGACATTCTTGACGACGTGCTTTGCGCTGATGTTGACGACCGCCGGACCGTACGTTTCCACGAGACCCGAGAAATCAGGCACGCCGGTTCTGGCGGCCGCTTCGGCAGGCATCATCGCGGCCTGTGCCGGCGCGATGACTTCGGGCGGCGCAACGTTGCGGTGACCGGCCACATAACCCGCCGACAGCGCAACAGCAACCGCCAGAGCCGTGGCGCTACGTTTGATGGTCTTCGCTTGCATCATGTACTCCTGACAGAGAGGGGTGCTCCAGAATGATTCGAAGCGTACGCGGCCTCACTTAAAGGAGTCTTAAGTGCGCTATATGCCGCAAAACCTTTTCTGTCAGGAGTTTCAGCGATCCCGACGGCCTTTTCAGAACCGCACGGCGACGAGCAGACCACCGGATGCCGATTCGCCGAGCGTCACCTCGGCGTGATGCTGAAGCGCGATGCGCTTCACGATCGCGAGCCCGAGACCGCTGCCCGCAACATCGCTACGCACGCGATTCACGCCCGCGCCCGCGCGATAAAAACGGTCGAACACGCGGTCGCGCTCTTCGACGGGAATGCCTGGGCCTGTATCGGCAATCCGCACGACCGGATGTCCCCCCTCGACCTTCAGACTCACATCGATACGCCCCCGTTCGGGCGTGTATTTCGTCGCGTTGTCGAGCAGGTTGTTGAGCATCACACGCAACGCTTCGGGGTCGCCGATCACCGTGGCAGACGTGGTCGCTTCAATGCCGAGATCGATGTTGCGCTGCTGCGCGAGCGGCGCGCGCGACGCGACGCATTCTTCGAGCATCGCCTGCAGATCGACGGCAGTCGTTGCCGCATGATCGTCGGGTTCCGCGCGGGCCAGCGCGAGCAGTTGCTCGGCAAGGCGCGTTGCGCGCGTGACCCCGGCCTGCAGATCGGTGAGCGCTTCCTGGCGCGTGTCGTCATCCCGCGCGCGGGCGACGAGTTGCGTCTGGATCTGCACGGCAGCGAGCGGCGTGCGCAGTTCGTGCGCGGCATCGGCGACGAACGCCTTCTGCGTATCGAGCGCGGCGGCGAGACGCGCGAGCAGCCCGTTCAGCGCGCGCACCAGCGGCTGCACTTCGAGCGGCAGACGCTGGTCCGGCAACGGATCGAGCGCTTCAGGATGACGCGTGTCGAGCGCCACGGCCACGCGACGCAACGGCTTGAGCCCGCGCCCGACGACCATCCATACGGCGACGCCCAGCAGCGGCAGCAGCACGATCAGCGGCCACAACGTTCGCAGCGCGACGTTCGCGGCCAGCCGGTTGCGCACCGAGAGCGGCTGCGCAAGCTGCACGACGTTGTCGCCGACGATCGCGCCGTACACGCGCCAGTCGCCGCGCTCGGTGCGTTGGGTCGAAAAGCCGAGTTCGGCGCGCGGCGCGAGTGGCGCACGCGGTGTCGAGTAATAGATCAGCATGCCGTTGCGATTCCAGATCTGCAACACGATGCCTTCTTCGCCGGTGTCGCGCGAACCGAGCACCTGCGAGAACGACTCGGACGGCAGGGCCCCGGCAATCTCCTGCAACTGGTAGTCGAACAGCTCGTTCGCTTCTGCGAGCGCCTGACGGTAGATGAGCCAGCCTGCGATGCACACGCCCGTAAGGACGATCGCGAGCAGCCAGAACAGCAATTGACGGCGAATCGAACGCATCAGGTCAGGCTTCCTTCGCGAGCATATAGCCGAGGCCGCGCACGTTGCGGATCAGATCCGCGCCGAGCTTCTTGCGCAGCGCGTGGATGTACACCTCGACCGTATTGCTGCCGATTTCCTCGCCCCAGCCGTACATTTTTTCTTCGAGCTGACTCTTCGACAGCACTGCGCCTGGACGCGCGATCAGCGCTTCGAGCAGCGCGAATTCGCGCGCCGACAGCGCGACCAGCGCGCCTTCGAGCGTCACCTGATGCGACGCCGGGTCGAGCGTGAGCGGACCGTGACGGATCGTCGAATCGCTGCGACCCGACTGGCGACGGATCAGCGCGCGCATGCGTGCGCCGAGTTCGTCGAGATCGAACGGTTTGACGAGGTAATCGTCCGCGCCCGCGTCGAGTCCTTTCACGCGATCGGCGACGGCATCACGCGCGGTGACGATCAGCACCGGCAGCGCGAGACCACGCGAGCGCATCGTGCGCAATACATCGAGGCCGTCGCGCTTCGGCAGTCCGAGGTCGAGCAGCACGAGATCGTACGGCTCGCCCGAGACGGCATTCAGCGCGGCCTCGCCGTCCTGCACCCAGTCGACCGCAAAGCCTTCGCCGCGCAGCGCCTTGCGCACGCCTTCCGCAATCATCCGGTCATCTTCGACAAGCAGTATCCGCATGGCTCTACCGTTCCATGATTCAGTGGTGTTCGTGATCACGCATTCTAGCGTCCACCGGGCGACGCACGACGTGAACGCGTTTGAAGGTCGCCCGATGCCTGCGTTTTCGCGCAGCGTCACGGGTTATCTCTACAATGAGCGCTTTTGCGTGACGCCGCGTGGCTTTCAGTCTGATTGCCCGGCCGCCCCGCGCAACGCGCAGCCCCACCAGGCCCTGATCTCCCGCCCTCTCGCATGACGACCGCTTTTCTTTCCGCCGCTGCGCGCAGTCTCACGCTGCGCCGTGTTTTATCCGATCGTGCCGCTACGTCGTGGCGCCGCGGCGAGGCGGATGGCGCGCTGCCTTCCGGTTTCCGTGCCGCGCCGCGTACGCATGCCCCACTCGCGGCCCGCGTGCCTTTTGCTGGCGTCGTTGCGCTTGCGCTCACGCTCGCCTTTATTGCGACTCCCGCACCCGCCTACGCACGCACGAAGGCGAAGAACCCCGCCGTCAACGTCACCACGGTGCTGCCGCCGTCCGTCATGGCAGGACTCGCGCGCGCGCACGTGCCGCTTTCGTCGGTGAGCGTGGTTGTCGAGAAGATCGGCGACCGTACGCCGATCCTCGCGCTCAACGCAGGCAAACCGATGATGCCCGCTTCGACGATGAAGCTCGTCACGACCTACGCCGGCCTGTCGATACTCGGCCCGGACTATCGCTGGCGCACGAGTGCCTTCGCCGACGGCACCGTCGACGGCAATGGCGTACTGCACGGCAATCTCTACATCCAGGGCACGGGCGACCCGAAGCTCGTGCCTGAAGAGCTGATCGACCTCGTGCAGAAGATTCACACGTCAGGCATCAAGGGCATCGACGGCGCACTTGTGCTCGACAAGCGTTTCTTCGACGCATCGACACGCGATCTCCCGCCATTCGATGACGACACCACCGCGCCGTACAACGTCGGCCCCGATCCGCTGCTGTACGCGTTCAAGTCGCTGTCGTTCTCGCTGACACCTTCGCCCGACGGCACCGTCGCCATCGACGTGTTGCCCGCGCTCGCGCAACTGCAGATCGACAACCAGCTTCGCGCGACGAACGGCCCGTGCCGCGGCAACCTGACCGCCGTCACGCCCACGGTGACGCCGATGCAGAACGGCACCGTGTCGGCCTCGTTCAGCGGCGACTATCCGGTGCGCTGCGGCGACCGTACGGTCAACGTCGCTGTGCTCGATCACACGGCATTCTTCGCGGGCGGCTTCCTCGCGCTATGGCAGCAAAGCGGCGGCACATTCACGGGCACGACCCGCGAAGGGCCGGTGCCCGCCACCGCCAGACCGGTCGCCGTTCACCAGGGGCCAGCGCTCTCGGACATCGTTCGCGACATCAACAAGTTCAGCAACAACACGATGGCGCGCAACCTGTTCCTGACGATCGGCGCCGTGATCAGCAAGCCGCCCGCGACGCCGGAAAAATCAGTCGACGCCATCGATACCTTCATGCATCGCAGCGGCCTGCCCACCGAATATCTGCAGCTCGAAAACGGCTCAGGTCTCTCACGGGATGAGCATATCCCGGCTGTCTCGCTAGCGGACCTCCTCCAGTCGGCTAACGCGAGTCCTGTTGCGCAGGTGTTCGTCGAATCGCTGCCGATCGCCGGCGTCGACGGCACGATGCGCAACCGGCTGACGTCGCAGCCCGTCAACGGCAACGCGCACATCAAGACCGGCACGTTGCGCGACGTGCGCGCGATCGCGGGCTACGTGGCGTCTGCGGATGGCGTGAGTTACGTCGTCGTGAGCTTCATCAACGATCCGCACGCCGAAGCCGCGCGTGCCGCGCATGACGCGCTTCTCGAATGGATCTATAAGGGGCCGTCGATGCCGATGTCGGATATTTCTGACGCACCACGTGCAAAGCCCAGGAAAAACCCGCATCCGCGCGGCGGGCATTGAAGGATTCTTCTACGGAAGCCATTCGTGACGCGTGCATGTAGCGTGTACGCTGTCGGACAACGTCCAGGATGCAGCTTCAAACAATCGCATGAGGACCCACATCGTGCGCCGCCCGGCGCCGCGCGATGCAATCAAACGACAACGACAGGTACAGGGGACGAGGAGGAAGACGACCATGCAATTCGATGCTGAATTGCTTCTGCTCGCCATGGCGCCCGTGTTTCTCGCATGCATCGGCTGGGAGGCGTGGCACCTCCATCGCACGCGTCCGGAAGCCGGCATCTACAGCTGGCGGGACACGCTGTGCAACGCCGCGCTCGCGCTGCTTCAGCAGGCCGCGGACAAGCTCGCATGGCCCGCGATCATTCCCGTCTACGCGTTTTTCTACGACCACTACCGCCTCTTCACGTGGCAGTCAGGCTGGGCGTCGTTTGTCGTGCTGTTCGTCGCTCAGGATTTTCTCTACTACGTCTTTCATCGATGCAGCCATCGCGTGCGCTGGCTGTGGGCCGCGCACGTCGTGCATCACTCGTCGGAGCGCATGAATTTTTCCACCGCCTTCCGGCAAAGCCTGATGTATCCGGTCGCGGGCATGTGGCTTTTCTGGACGCCGCTTGCGGTACTCGGTTTTCCGCCGACACAGATCGTCGCGATCGTGCTGATCAATCTCGGTTTTCAGTTTTTCGTCCACACGCAGCTGTTCGGTCAGCTCCGGTGGCTCGGATACGTGTTCAACACGCCGTCGATGCATCGCGTTCATCACGCGCGCAACGACCGTTATATCGATCGCAACTACGCGGGCGTGCTGTCGGTCTGGGATCGTCTGTTCGGCAGTTATGTCGACGAGGATCCGGTCGATCCGCCGGTGTACGGCATCGTCGAGCCGCTTCACACCTTCAACCCGCTGAAGGCGACGTTTCATGAGTGGGGTTCGATGTTCGCCGATGCAGCGCGCGTGTCGGGATGGCGCAACAGGCTGCGCGCGCTGTTCGCCCCGCCCGCGTGGGCCGCGGCCTTTCACGCGCAGATGTCGGGTATGAATGATGCGAGCGATGCTGGCAGTAGCCGGCGAGGAGACGCGATCGTGTTTCGCACAGCGCAAGATGAAAGAGAAAATCTGTAAGCACCCGTCACGCCGTCGAAACGGCGGACGCTGCCTGCATCACATGGCATAAGGCCAGACACACGAGGAGATGAAGTCAACATGAAGCACAACGGAATCGGACACCGGGGATTGGTGCGGGTCGCGCAGTGCGCGATCGCAGGCGCAGCGTTTGCGTTGCTCGCCGCCTGTGGCGGCGGTAGCGATAACAACAACAACGCGAGCAGCACGCCGCCGGGCGGAGTGAAGCTGCAGGTGGTGTCGTTTGGCGACAGCCTGTCGGATGTGGGTACGTATGCGCCGGTGATTACGGCGAGTTTTGGTGGCGGGCGATTTACGACCAATCCGGGTGAGATCTGGACCCAGAAGGTTGCCGAATACTATGGGGATACGTTGACGGCGGCGAATCAGGGTGGTTTCGGCCAGCCGCTGGTCGCGACGAGCGGGCTAGGCTATGCCCAGGGTGGATCACGCGTCGGGACCCAGCCGGGTATCGGCTTTGCGAGCCCGCCGCTGCCCCCTTACGCGCAACTGACCACAGTGCCGATCGTCGATCAGGTCAATCAATACATCACGCAACACGGCACGTTCAATTCGAACCAGCTGGTGCTGATCAACGGTGGTGCCAACGACATTTTCTACTGGGCAACGGTCATCCAGAAAACTGCCGCAGCCGTCCAGGCTGGCACGGCCCCGCCTTCGGCACTGGCGGCGGCACAGGCGCAAGCGACTACCGGTATGACCACGGCAGCAACGCAGTTCGTCGGGGCGGTTCAGCTGATCCTTTCAAAGGGCGCGGCGCATGTCGTCGTATCGGACGTGCCTGATATCAAGCTGACGCCCGAAGGTGTTCAGGGCGGCGCAACCGCTCAGGGGCTGTTCGATTCACTCGTCGTGCCCTACAACAACGCGCTGAAACAGTATTTGAGCAACGTCCCGCAGGTCATCTATGTGAGCGCGTATGCGTGGCTGGACCAGTCACTGGCCAACTATCAGTCGCTGGGCTTTACGGTATCCAACACCGATACGGGGTGCGCGCTGGCGAAGATGGTGCAGTCGGCAACCGCCTATGCCCAGCAGAACCCGAGCGTGCTGGCACCGGGCCAGACCGCAAGCGACTTCGGCACCTCGTTCGGCTCGTCGCTGTTCTGCTCACCGCAAACCTACACGGTGGCCGGCGCGGATCAGACGTACATGTTCGCGGATCAGGTCCATCCGTCCACGCACCTGCATGCGCTCTTCGCCCAGACCGTCGAGCAGGCGATCGCCCAGCACGGCATTGGGAAGTAAGCTGATGTGGCTGGATTAGCGATCGGCTCGTGTGCTGATCAGCAATGCCCGGTTCGGTTGAGCCGGGCATTTTTTATTACGTTGGCTGGATGGCGTTGCGCGATCCAGTGGATGGCGTGACCACGCCGGCTGCACACAGCTGTCGGGCTCTCCGCAAGCGGAGTCCTTCCTCGCGTACGCCTGCGTCTACGCCTGGCCCTGCGCCTCAAACGCCGCAGCCGCCCGTCCCAACCGGTCGTTGACCGCGATCCACTCGATCGTATCCGGTAGCTTCTCGATCAGGATGCGCGTCACGTTGGCACGATCGAGCGCGCGCAGCAGGCTGTACAACTCACGTGCGTAAACATGCGGATCTTCCGGCGCCGCGACGAAATACACGCCATCAGCGTCAGCCCATTCTCCCGCGCGCGAAACGCGCGCCACTAACGCAACACGCGCGTCCGACAGACGCGCTTCCAGCATCGGCTCCAGCGCCTCGAACGGCAGCAGCGCGAGCGGTGTACGCGGCGCGTAATGCGCCTTCAGTGTGCCCGACGCGCGCGGCGCCGTGGCGTCCGAGCCATCCGGCAGGCGCGGCATCTCGCCCAGCACGTCGGCGATATCCTGCGGCGTAACACGCCCCGGACGCAGCAACGCAGGAAATCCGCGCGACAGATCCACAATCGTCGATTCGATCCCGACCTCCGACGACCCGCCGTCGAGCACATGAATCGAATCGCCAAATTCCTCACGCACATGCTGCGCGGTCGTCGGGCTCACGTGACCAAACCGGTTCGCCGACGGCGCAGCGACGCCGCCATGCCCGCCACGCAGCGCGCTGAACGCAGTGAGCAACGCCTGCGCGACAGGATGCGAGGGACAACGCAACCCGACCGAATCCTGTCCGCCGCTCACGGCGGACGGAATATGCGCGGCACGCTTCAAAATCAGCGTAAGCGGACCGGGCCAGAACGCATCGATGAGCCGTTGCGCCTCGGAAGGCAGATGCTCGACCCAATAGCCCGGATCGCCGCCCGGCGCGAGGTGGACGATCACCGGATGATTCGCCGGCCGGCCCTTCGCGGCATAGATGCGCGCGACCGCATCCGCGCTTTCAGCATCGCCGCCAAGCCCGTAGACGGTCTCGGTCGGAAATGCGACCAGTTCGCCTGCGTCGAGCAGCGCCGCCGCCTTCGCGATGTCCGCCTCGCCGACTGGGAGCGCGCCTCGATCCCGCGATTTCGGTTGTTCCGGCATCGTGTCAGCCGTCTCAGCTCTTGAGGATGTGCAAGAGACGCGCACAGTCACGCGCCGCCGTGCGCGCTTCCTCGAGCGTCGCGGCGGTAAAGTTCACGTGGCCCATCTTGCGGCCCGGTCGCGCCTCTTCCTTGCCATATAAATGCAGCCGCGCCGAGTGCATCGCCGCCACTTCGTGCCATGGCGGGGTGACCGCCGCGCGCTTCGGGCCGTCCTTGAACCAGACGTCGCCGAGGATATTCAGCATCACCGCCGGCGAGTGCTGGCGCGTATCGCCAAGCGGCATACCCGTCATCGCGCGAACCTGCTGCTCGAACTGGCTGGTCGCGCACGCATCGACGGTGTAGTGACCGGAATTGTGCGGACGCGGCGCCATCTCGTTGGCGACCAGCGAGCCGTCTTCCAGAATGAAGAATTCGACGCACAACACGCCGACGTACTCCAGCTTCGCGGCGATCTGCATCGCCGCCTGCTGCGCCTGCTCCACGAGCGACGCGCTCGCATCCGGCGCCGGCACGATCGTGTGCGACAGCACGCCGTCGCGATGCGTGTTCTGCGCGAGCGGGTACACCGCCGACGTACCGTTCGCGCCACGCGCAATCAGCGCCGAGACCTCGAACTTCAACGGCAGACGCTTTTCCAGCACGCACGCCACACCGCCCAGCGACGCATGCGCCTCGCGGACCTCCACGGCGTTGCGCACGCGGATCTGGCCTTTGCCGTCGTAACCGAGTCGCGCCGTTTTGAGAATGCCGGGCAACACCGCTTCGAGCTTCGCGTCGTCGATCGCTTCAAGCGCTGCGGACGATTCGATCACCACATGAGGCGCAACCGCCACGCCCGACGCTGCAATAAAGCACTTTTCAGCGATACGGTCCTGCGCGATCGCCACGCATCGTCCAGCCGGACTGACGAACGTATAACGCGCGAGGAAATCGAGGCTCGCGGCGGGCACGTTCTCGAACTCCGTCGAAACGGCCGCGCACAACCGCGCGAGTTCGGTAAGCGACGCTTCGTCGTCGTAAGCCGCGCGCAGATGGCGGTCGGCGACGGCGCCCGCCGGACTGTTTTCGTCCGGATCGAGCACGGCGACGCGATAACCCATCGCCTGCGCGGCAAAGCAGAACATGCGGCCAAGCTGGCCGCCACCGACCATGCCCAGCCATGCGCCAGGCAGAATCGGTGAAACCGGAGTGTTGTCTGAATTCATCTCAGTGGTCGGCAGCGGCCGCAGCGCAGGCAGCCAGGAAGTCTGATGCGCAACGGCCGGGGTCAGGCAGGAAACATCGGTTCGCGCTTACAGCGCGGGCAATACCATAGCATGTGCAGCTTCGTTCTGACGTACACGGAACGCAGCAAGCCGGTTCGCGTACTCCGTAGACGTCACGCTCAAAATCGATACGGCAAACAGCGCCGCATTCGCGGCACCGGCTTCGCCAATCGCAAACGTCGCGACGGGCACGCCCTTCGGCATCTGGACAATCGAATGCAGTGAATCGACACCCTTCAGATACTTGCTCGCCACCGGCACGCCAAGCACCGGCACCGTCGTCTTGGCGGCCAGCATGCCCGGCAGATGCGCGGCACCGCCCGCACCCGCGATGATCGCGCACAGGCCGCGCTCACGCGCGCGCTCCGCGTACTCGAACATCTCGTCGGGCATGCGGTGTGCCGAGACGACTTTCGCTTCGTAGGGCACGCCAAACTCCTGCAGGAGTGCCACGGCGTGTTTCATGATGTCCCAGTCGGAACTGGAGCCCATCAGCACGCCAACGAGTGGTGCGGGATGCGTGTGGGCAATCTGTGCTTCGCTCATCTTACGAACTTCCTTATCGGGCGGGCTTCAGTGACCGAGGCGTCTTAAGCGAGCTTCTGCCCGGTCAGGCGTTCGAGCGCTTCCTGATACTTTTCGCCCGTCTTCGTGACGACGTCGTCGGGCAGCTTCGGTGCGGGCGGCTCTTTCTTCCACGGCTGGGTTTCGAGCCAGTCGCGCACGAACTGCTTGTCGAACGACGGCGGATTCGTGCCGACCTGGTATTGATCCGCCGGCCAGAAACGCGACGAATCGGCGGTCAGTGCTTCGTCCATCAGATACAGCCTGCCGTGATTGTCCAGGCCGAATTCGAACTTGGTGTCCGCGATGATGATGCCGCGCGTGGCTGCGAACTCAGCCGCTTCCTGGTACAGCCTGATCGAGATGTCGCGGATCGTGGCCGACAGTTCGGTGCCGATGCGGCGTTCCATCTCGTTGTACGTGATGTTCTCGTCGTGGTGACCCATTTCGGCCTTGGCTGCCGGCGTGAAAATGGGCTCGGGCAGCTTCTGCGCGTTCTGCAGACCCGGCGGCAGTTCCACGCCGCAGACGGAACCCGTTGCTTGATAGTCTTTCCAGCCGCTGCCGGCCAGATAACCGCGCACCACCGCTTCCACCAGAATCGGCTCCAGACGCTTCACGACCACGGCGCGGCCCTTCACCTGCTCCACTTCATCCGCCGCCACGACCGTTTCCGGCTCGACGCCCGTCAGGTGATTCGGGACGATGTGCTTCAGCTTGTCGAACCAGAAGTTGGCCATCTGGTTCAGCACGCGACCCTTGTTGGGAATCGGCTCGCCCATGATGACGTCGAACGCCGACAGACGGTCGGTCGTGACGATCAGCAACTGGTCGTTGCCCACCGCGTAGTTGTCGCGGACCTTGCCGCGGCCGAGCAGCGGCAGCGAGCGGAGCGTGGATTCGTAAAGGGTAGACATCGTCGTAGTTCGCTAGAAATGAGGCAAAAAGTAAGACCGGAACAAAAGGGAAACGCCGTTCCCCAGATCATGCGGGAACGGCGGTCTGACAACAACCTGGCCGGATGGCTAGCCGCTTCGCCAGCCCGGTGACCAGGTCAGTGCTGGGCAATGAGCCTAGCGGACAACCTGCTTGAGGTCGCCCGATTTGTACTTCTCCGCCATTTTATCGAGCGAGAGCGGCTTGATCTTCGAAGCCTGACCTTCGCAGCCGAACGCAATGTAGCGGTCCACGCACACCTTCTTCGCGGCTTCACGCGCCGGTTTCAGGTAGTCGCGCGGGTCGAACTTCGACGGATTTTCCGCCATCGCGCGACGGATAGCACCGGTGATCGCGAGACGCAAGTCTGTATCGATATTGATCTTGCGCACGCCATTACGGATGCCTTCCTGGATCTCTTCGACCGGCACGCCGTAGGTTTCCTTCATGTCGCCGCCGAATTCGCGGATTTCCGCGAGCAGTTCCTGCGGCACCGACGACGAACCGTGCATCACCAGGTGCGTATTCGGAATGCGCTGGTGAATTTCCTTGATGCGCTGAATCGACAGGATATCGCCCGTCGGCTTCTTCGTGAACTTGTACGCGCCGTGCGACGTACCGATCGCGATGGCCAGCGCATCGCACTGCGTGAGCTTCACGAAATCCGCCGCCTGTTCGACGTCGGTCAGCAACTGTTCGCGGGTCATCGTGCCTTCCGCGCCGTGGCCGTCTTCCTTGTCGCCCTTCATCGTTTCGAGCGAACCGAGCACGCCCAGTTCGGCTTCGACCGTCACGCCGATCGAGTGCGCCATTTCCACGACCTTGCGCGACACATCGACATTGTATTCATACGACGCCACCGACTTGCCGTCCGCCTCCAGCGAACCGTCCATCATCACGCTCGTAAAACCACTGCGCATGGCCGCCATACACACTGCTGGCGACTGCCCGTGATCCTGGTGCATCACAACCGGAATGTGCGGATACGACTCGATTGCCGCTTCGATCAGGTGACGCAGGAACGGCTCACCGGCGTACTTCCGGGCGCCGGCCGATGCCTGCATGATGACGGGCGCGCCGACCTTGTCCGCGGCCGCCATGATCGCCTGCACCTGTTCCAGGTTATTCACGTTGAATGCCGGGAGGCCATAACCGTTTTCGGCGGCATGGTCCAGCAACTGACGCATTGATACGAGAGGCATGGTGAAACTCCTTAGATTGAAACGAAACCTGTGCCGTCGGCATCTAATTTTTACGATTTTATCGCGAAGCAAGCCGCATTCCCGTGCGTGCCTTCCCTGAGCGTCTCTCAGGGGCGCGCCGCCTCTCCCGGGAACGCGGCCCGTTCGCCGCGCCGATCGGGTAAAAATCCAGTCTGATCAGTACGGTTCACCCACCCGCACGATCTTCAGCGTGTTCGTTCCGCCGGCCTGACCCATCGGCTCGCCGACCGTCAGCACCACCATATCGCCGTGCGACGCATAGCCCTTGCCGACCACCGCCTCAAGCGCCTGCGCGAGCGCCGTGTCGCGGTCGGTGTTGGTGTCGAGGTGCAGCGACGTCACGTTGCGGTACAGCGCCATCGCGCGCTCGCTGCCGGTACGCGGCGTGAGCGCGAAAATCGGCACGTGCGTCCAGTGACGCGACATCCACAGTGCGGTCGAACCCGATTCGGTCAACGCCACGATCGCCTTCGCGCCGAGATGATAGGCGGTGAAGAGCGCGCCCATCGCGATCGACTGGTCGATCCGCGTAAACGTGCGGTCGAGGAAGTCCTTGTCCAGTTCCGACTGTTCCGACTTTTCCGCCTCGAGGCAGATCGCGGCCATCGTTTCGATGGTCTGCACCGGATACTTGCCCGCCGCCGATTCCGCCGACAGCATTACCGCATCGGTGCCGTCGAGCACGGCGTTCGCGACGTCCGACACTTCGGCGCGCGTCGGTACCGGGGCGTGGATCATCGATTCCATCATCTGCGTGGCGGTGATGACGAACTTGTTCGAATCACGCGCCATACGGATCATGCGCTTTTGCAGCGCCGGGACTGCGGCATTCCCCACTTCCACAGCCAGATCGCCGCGCGCGACCATGATGCCGTCTGAAGCGTCGAGGATGCCCTGCAGCGCCGGAATGGCTTCGGCGCGCTCGATCTTCGCGATCATCTTCGGCTTGATGCCGTAAGGCGCGCCCGCGATGTTGGCCAGCTGGCGGGCCATTTCCATGTCGGTCGCGTTCTTCGGGAACGATACCGCGACGAAATCCGCGCCCAGGGACATCGCCGTCTTGATGTCTTCCATGTCCTTTTCGGTCAGCGCCGGCGCCGTGAGGCCGCCACCCTGGCGGTTGATGCCCTTGTTGTTGGACAGCTCGCCGCCGACCTTCACCGTGGTGTGAATCTCGGTGCCGAGCACGCGCGTGACGTTCAGGACGATCAGGCCGTCGTTCAGGAGCAGCACGTCGCCTGGTTTCAGGTCGCGCGGCAGATCCTTGTAGTCGAGGCCGACGCGATCGTCATTACCGAGTTCGCAGGCTGAATCGAGGATGAATGAATTGCCGGCGATCAGCGTCGTCTTGCCGTTTTCGAACTTGCCGACGCGGATCTTCGGGCCTTGCAGGTCAGCCATGATGGCGACTTCGCGGCCAGCCTGGCGCGCGGCTTCGCGGACGAACTCAGCGCGTTGGCGATGGTCGTCGGCAGTGCCGTGCGAGAAGTTGAGCCGCACCACATCGCAGCCGGCCTGAATCATTTGCAGCAGGATTTCCTGCGTACTGGAAGCCGGGCCGATGGTGGCGACAATCTTGGTGGCGCGATGCATGAGTCTCCTCGTCTGGATAGGTTCGCTGGATTGAGCGCTGCGAGTCGGATTCGGTGGCGTTGCCGGGTGAGCGGCTGCCTGGGGTTGCGCGCTGGCTTGGGCCTGCGTCGCTTTGTTTGATGTGTGCAGAGCAGCTTTGGCCGGTGCTGCAGTGTCTGGAGCCTGCGCGCCGGACTGGACCGGCGCTGCGTGATCGGGTGTGACGGGCGTTGCTGGCACGGGGGTTTGCTGCGCCAATGCTGCATCGTCCTGAGCCGCCGGGGTGGTTACGCCGGCTGGCACCGGCGCCGCCTTGCCGGGGCGCGCGCTGCGCTCCCCGGCGGCTGTCGCGCGCGACGTGGGCCGCGCCTTGGCTGATTTCGTCGGGGAGCGCGTCACCACGTTATGCCCGCGATTCCAGGATTTCGACGGCGGGCAGTTTCTTGCCTTCGAGGAATTCGAGGAAGGCGCCGCCGCCCGTCGAAATGTAGCTGACCTTGTCGTGGATGCCGTATTTGGCGATTGCCGCGAGCGTATCGCCGCCGCCTGCAATCGAGAACGCCGGCGACTTTGCGATCGCGTCAGCCAGTGTTTTCGTGCCGTTGCCGAACTGGTCGAATTCGAACACGCCGACCGGGCCGTTCCATACGATCGTGCCGGCTTTTTCCAGTTGCGCGGCCAGTGCCTTCGCGGTGTCCGGGCCGATATCGAGAATCAGGTCATCGTCCTCTACGTCAGCGACGGCCTTCACTTCGGCCTTTGCCGTCGGCGAGAATTCCTTCGCGGTGACGACGTCCGTCGGAATCGGCACCGATGCGCCGCGGGCCTTGGCGGCGTCGATGATCGCCTTCGCTTCCTTCACCAGATCGGCTTCGGCAAGCGACTTGCCGATCTTCAGGCCAGCGGCCAGCATGAACGTGTTAGCAATGCCGCCGCCGACGATCAGCTGGTCGACCTTGCCGGCCAGCGAATCGAGAATGGTGAGCTTCGTTGACACCTTCGAGCCGGCGACGATCGCCACCAGCGGACGCTTCGGCGCGCCGAGCGCCTTGCCGAGCGCGTCGAGTTCGGCGGCCAGCAGTGGACCCGCGCAGGCGACCGGCGCGTACTTCGCGATGCCGTAGGTGGTGGCTTCGGCGCGGTGCGCGGTGCCGAATGCGTCGTTAACATAGACGTCGCACAGCTTCGCCATTTTCTGCGCGAGTTCGTCGGAATTCTTCTTTTCGCCCTTGTTGACGCGGCAGTTCTCGAGCAGCACGACCTGGCCGGGCGCGACGTTCACGCCGTTTTCGACCCAGTTAGCGACGAGCAGCACATCACGGCCAAGCAGTTCGGCGAGGCGCTTTGCGACCGGCGCGAGCGAGTCTTCCGGCTTCAGTTCGCCTTCAGTCGGACGGCCGAGGTGCGAGGTGACCATGACGGCCGCGCCGGCGTCGAGCGCATCCTTGATGGCAGGCACCGAGGCGCGGATACGGGTGTCTTCGGTGATGTTGCCGTGATCGTCCTGCGGCACGTTCAGATCGGCGCGAATGAACACGCGTTTGCCGGCGAGCTTGCCTTCGGCGATCAGATCGGTGAGACGCTTCACTTGGGTCATGGTGTCAGGATGCAGTTGATTGGAAGGCGGTGACGGACAGCGCGCGCTACCTGCAAAACAGGCTGAACAGGCGCCGGCGGCATCGGCCGCGGCTTCGCGCAGTGATCCGGAAGAGAGCTATTTTAACCGATACCCATGACGTTCTTACCCGCGCGGCCGCGAATGTCCAGCATTTGAGCGCAGGCGAAAGCATGCTGCGACGCAGCATTGCCGGCAAGCCGATGCTAGACAACCAGTCGCAGGAAGGTGAACACCGCCATACCGATGAGAATCGTGCCGAGCATGCTGCGTCGCCATAGATACCACGCGAGACCGGCAAGCGTTGCGTAGAACTCGTGGTTCGACAGGCCGAACGACAGCCCGTTGGCCGTTTCGAGCACGTCGGGCAGGACAACCGCTGCCAGCGCGGCCGCCGGCGCGTAGCGCAGCATGCGCTGCACGCGCTCCGGCAAGACCGTGCGTTCGCCGCCGATCAGGAACATCGCGCGCGTGAAGGCGGTGACGAACGTCATGCCGAGAATGGCGAGCCAGACCTGCGTGGTGGTCATCGGGAATCTCCGGCGCTGTTGCGGATGCGGCGCAGGTCGGCGCGCTCGACGATCGAATCGGTGATGCTGCCGGCGACGATCGCCGTGATCACCGCCAGCGGCAGCGCGAGCCGGTACGGCAGGTCGAACGCGAGCAGCGAAACGACGCCCGCGATGGCAACCGCCACCGCCGTGGAGCGCGTAACGATCGCCGAGACCATGAGCGGCAGCAGCACAAGCGTGCCGGCCAGTTCGAGCCCCCAGTTGTCGGGGAACAGGCTCGCGAGCAGGATGCCGACCACCGAGGACACCTGCCACGACGTCCAGCTGGCAATCGCCATTCCCCAGAAATACGCTTCCTTGCCCGGCTGGAAACCGGTCGGGAAGCTTTTCTTCTGGAACAGCAGATAGATGATGTCGCCGTTGAAATAGCCGATCAGCATGCGCCGCCACAGCGGCAGATATGCGAAATGCGGCGCGAGGCCCGCGCTGAAGATCACAAAGCGTGTGTTGACCATCGCGGCGGTGAGCAGGATCGTCCATACCGGCAGCTTCGCAGCGAACAGCGGCAGCACGGCCAGTTGCGACGAGCCGGCATACACCGCGAGCGACATGCCGAGCGCCTGAGGCAGCGTCAGCACGGATTTGCTCATCGCGATGCCCGTGACGAGCCCCCAGGAAAAAATCGCCATCAGGGTTGGCGAATAGTCGCGCAGGCCCTGGCGAAAGGCGCGGCGATCAACATCAGAGAGGCGAGCGGGCATTTGGACGGAGCATGGCGCCGCGCGATGCGCCGCCGTAGCAGAAAGGACACACCGTGTCGGAAAACATCCGCTGGCGCATCCGGAACTGATTTATGTGTGCGCAGAATTATAGCGTCCGTAAGGTGGCTGAATGCCCGTTCCGTGTGCAAAAGACGCTAAAATAACGGACTTCGCCGCTTGACGAATCTGTGTTTTGGCTTTCTGCGCCGCGCCGCCTGGCCTGTTTTCGGGCCCGTGATGACGCCGCGCGTTTCGGCCAGATCGTCCCGACGGCATCACAGACACCTCATTACGCACCGCCTGGAGAATCGTATGTCAATGGCCGACCGCGACGGCAAGATCTGGATGGATGGCAAGCTTATCGACTGGCGCGATGCCAAAATCCACGTCCTCACCCACACGCTGCATTACGGCATGGGCGTCTTCGAAGGCGTGCGCGCGTACAAGACGGCCGACGGCGGTACGTCGATCTTCCGTCTGCAGGAACATACCAAACGCCTGTTGAACTCGGCGAAGATCTTCCAGATGGATGTCCCGTTCGACCACGAAACGCTCGCCGCCGCGCAGCGCGAAGTCGTTCGCGAGAACAAGCTGGAGTCCTGCTATCTGCGCCCGATCATCTGGGTCGGCTCGGAAAAGCTCGGCGTGTCGGCGAAGGGCAACACGATTCACGTGGCGATCGCCGCGTGGCCGTGGGGCGCTTACCTCGGCGAAGACGGATTGAAGAAGGGCATTCGCGTGAAGACGTCATCGTTCACGCGTCACCATGTGAACGTGTCGATGGTCCGCGCGAAGGCGTCGGGCTGGTACGTGAACTCGATTCTGGCGAACCAGGAAGCCACCGCCGACGGTTACGATGAAGCACTGCTGCTGGACGTGGACGGCTACGTCTCGGAAGGCTCGGGCGAGAACTTCTTCCTCGTGAACAACGGCAAGCTGTACACGCCCGATCTGGCATCGTGCCTCGACGGCATCACGCGCGACACCGTGATCACGCTGGCGAAAGACGCGGGCATCGAAGTGATCGAAAAGCGCATCACGCGCGACGAGGTCTACACCTGCGACGAAGCGTTCTTCACCGGCACGGCCGCCGAAGTCACGCCGATCCGCGAACTCGATAACCGCACGATCGGT
This sequence comes from Paraburkholderia sp. GAS42, assembly GCF_050436565.1. Taxonomy (NCBI): domain Bacteria; kingdom Pseudomonadati; phylum Pseudomonadota; class Betaproteobacteria; order Burkholderiales; family Burkholderiaceae; genus Paraburkholderia; species Paraburkholderia sp. GAS42. The sequence continues at coordinate 146,619 of NZ_JBNDML010000008.1, forward strand.
TCGGGCGCGCGTGGTCCGATCACGGAAAAGCTGCAATCCGGCTTCTTCGATATCGTGAACGGCAAGAGCACGAAGTACGCGAACTGGCTGACGAAGGTTTAAGCCTTCGTTCGTTCCTTACGTCACGCTACGCGCCGCACGCTGCGTTTTCATCCGAATACAACGAGAAAGTCCTCATGAGCGAAATCAAGGAAATGCCGCTGGTTGAACTGTCGGCAAAAGATCTACCCGCGTATTGCCCGAATCCGTCGATGTCGCGCTGGAGCACGCATCCGCGCGTCTTCATCGACGTCACGCACGGCGAAGCACGCTGCCCGTACTGCGGCACGCGCTACAAGCTGCGCGCAGGCGAAGTGGTCAAAGGCCACTGAGCTCGCACGCGTCGCGGCGGGCAGCCGCGCCGGGCCGGATATCGTTCCGGCCTGGCGCACTTTGCCCAGTCGTCTACCCCTAACACCCTGAACGCCGCGCGCCTCCGTGCGCGGCGCTTCATTTCGACACCGGAAACACACCCTGATGCGTCGCGCGTTGGTAATCGCACCGAACTGGATCGGTGACGCATTGATGGCGCAGCCGCTTTTCTCGCGGCTCGTGAAACTGCATCCGCGCATCGCGATCGATGCGGTTGCGCCCAGCTGGGTCGCGCCCGTGCTCGAACGCATGCCCGAGATTCGCGACGTCTACGCCACCGATCTCGCACACGGCAAGCTGCAGATGCTGCGCCGCTGGCAACTGGCAAGCGATCTGCGGGACGTCGGCTATGACGCCGCCTATGTGCTCCCGAACTCGCTGAAGTCGTCGCTGATCCCATGGATGGCGGGTATTCCGCTGCGCATCGGCTATACCGGCGAGAGCCGCTATGGTCTCTTGAACGTGCGTCACGCGAATCCGCGCAAGGAAGAGCGTCCGCCGATGGTTGGCCAGTACGCCGCGCTCGCGTACACGCCCGGCGCGAAGGTGCCCGAGGATCTGCCGATGCCGCGCCTCGACGCCGATCTGAACGAAGCGTCGCGCGTATCGGCGCGCTTCAATCTGGATACGCGCGTGCCGCTGGTGGTGTTCTGTCCGGGCGCCGAATACGGTCCGGCCAAGCGTTGGCCGCCGGAGCATTTCGCGGCGCTCGCGAAGATGATCGGCCAGTCGTTTCCCTACACGAAGATCGTCGCGCTCGGCTCGCCGAAAGACGCGCCGATCGCAGAGGCGATTGCCGACCGCGCGTCGAATGTGCGCAACCTGTGTGGCCAGACTGCGCTCGGCGAAGCGTGCGCGCTCATCTCGCGGGCGAGTGCCGTCGTCACCAACGATTCCGGATTGATGCACGTCGCAGCGGCGCTGCGCCGGCCGCTGGTGGCCGTCTACGGCTCGACTGATCCGCGCCACACCCCGCCCCTGTCGGAGCTTGCAAAGGTACAATGGCTGCATCTCGAATGCAGTCCCTGTTTCCAGCGCGAGTGCCCGCTCGGCCATCTGAACTGCCTGCGGCAGCTCAGCGCGGAACAGGTTTTCGATGACCTGCGCGGCATGCTGGTCGCGCAACGCTAGAACCGTCTGATCGCCATACGCATGCTTCATCGCGTCATGCCTGCGCCTCACGGCGCGGGCATCCTCGCGGAAGTCCTGCATTGCCGGGGCCTTGCCGCTGACTGTCGAGACGTCCGGAGACGCACCCGGACACGCAACCGCGCGCGCCGCGCACATGAGACTGACGAGCCATGCCACGTTTTGCCCATATCTTCGAAGCCGCTGCCGACACCCTCAACGCCTGGTATCAGGCCATCGCCGAGGTCAATATCGACAGCTTGATGGGCCTGTGGATCGATGAAGAGTTCGTCAGCTGCATCTGGGCGGACGGCTCGCACCTGCATGGCCTCGATAGCATCCGCGCTGGCCTTTCCGTGCAGCTCGAAGTCAATCGGGTGTCCATCGAACCGCTCGATATCCGCGTCTACGACAGCCTTGGCACCGTGGTTTACGCGATCGCCGAAGCGCATCGCCCGGCCGATCCCACCGCCCAGCCCGCGATGGTTTTCACCACCTACGTGATGGTTCACGAGCGCGGCGAATGGCGCATTGCGCATATTCACGCGAGCCCGATGCCCGACACCGCGGCGAGCCAGTTCGCGGCCAAGATGCGGCACGGCCAGGGGCCGCTGCACTGACGGTTGCTGTTTTTCTGTTTCTTCGATTCGATTCGATCTGATCTGGCTGGTTGCTGGCATGAGTACGACGCACAACAACAATGGTTCTGCCCCGTCGCCCATCAAGGACGTCGCGGAACTGCTTGCCGATCTCCACTATCGCGCGCCGTTATGGCTACCGAACGGCCACGTTCAAACCATCATTCCCGCGCTGTTTGCACGCCTGCCTGAGGTCGCCTACCGGCGCGAACGCTGGGACACGCCCGACGGCGATTTCATCGAACTCGACTGGCTGGTTCGCGAGTCTTCGTCTGCCGCTGGCGAGCATGAGCGTGCGACAGATGCCCGCAACGAAGACAAGCCGCTGTTCGTGCTGTTTCACGGCCTCGAAGGCAGTTCCGCGTCGCACTATGCCCGCGCGTTGATGGCCGCCGCGCGCGATCGCGGCTGGGACGCCGTCGTGCCGCACTTCCGCAGTTGCAGCGGGCCGCTCAATCTGCTGCCGCGCTTTTATCACCTCGCCGATAGCAATGAAGTCGACTGGATGCTGCGACGTCTGCGCAGCATTCATCACGGGCCGATTGTCGCGGCAGGCGTGTCGCTTGGCGGCAATGTGCTGCTGCGCTGGCTCGGCGAACGCGGTCGGGATGCGTCGTTTGTCACAGCCGCCGCCGCGATTTCCGCACCGCTCGATGTTCACGCAGGCGGGCGCGCGCTCTCGCAGGGTTTCGGCAGGATCTACACGCGCAACTTCCTGAAGACGCTGAAGCTGAAAGCGGATCAGAAGCTCACGCAGTTTCCTGGCCTGTTCGATCGTCACACGATGCTCGCAAGTCGCACGATGTACGAATTTGACAACGTCGTGACCGCGCCGCTGCATGGCTTTCGCGATACCGACGACTACTGGACCCGCGCGACGACGCGTCCGCTGCTGCCTGACATCGCTGTGCCGACGCTCGTGCTGAACGCGCGCAACGATCCATTCCTGCCGGGCTCAGTGCTGCCGTCACGGCATGAGGTGTCGGCGTTGGTGGAACTCGACCAGCCGGATCACGGTGGTCACGTCGGCTTCATGACCGGGCCGTTCCCGGGCCGCATCGACTGGCTCGCACAGCGGGTTTTCGGCTACCTCGCACCCTTCGCCCACCATGGATGACATCGTCAAACAGGCGCTAGCCAAATGGCCAAACGTGCCGCATTGCACCGGCTGGCTGCTGCTCGACCGGCGCGGCAACTGGCGGATGCGGGACGAAGCCGCGCAGGCGCGTGGCGCGCCTGGCGAACCGATCCGTCATGAGGCGCTGCTCGGCTTTATCAATCGCAATTACGAATCCGACGCGCGCGGCCAGTGGTTCTTTCAGAACGGCCCGCAGCGCGTGTATGTAGAGCTGGTCTATACGCCGTGGATCGTGCGCCTCGCCGTGGATGCAGAAGGCGCGCTGGCGCTCACCGATCAGGCCGGCGGCACGTTCGTGCCCGCTGCGGTGTTTCTCGACGATGAAGGCGGCATCCTGTTCGCGGATGCGGCGAATCCGCTGCGCGTAGCCGCGTTGCACGACCACGATCTCGATCTGTTCTCGGAGCACGCCGTCGTTCTACCGGACGGCAGCGGCGGTGAATTCCACTGGCGCGCCGACGCGACGTTGCCGCTACAGCCGATCCCGCGAGCCGAAGTCGCTGCACGCTTTGGCTTTGTCGCGAGTCCTGCGGCCGAAGCGGCCCATTAAGGTCCATCGACCCAACCCCAGGCCCAACTGGGCCCAGCCCGCCTCACCCCCGATTCTTGTCGTCTTCGCGCTCTTCCTTGTAGCGCGTCTCGAAGTCATGCAGACGCGCGTCGATCGTCGACAGCTCGTAGTAGCCGGCGGTTTTGATGTCGCGCGCTTCCTTCAACTGGCGAATCGCCGACGGCCACGCCCCTTCCAGCGCAAATTTTTCCGCGAGCGCGCGATGCTGCGTAAGCGCGTCGCCGGTGCCGACGCTCGCCTGCGCAAGATAACGCCACCACAGCGGCTGCTGCGGGTCGCTACGCGTTTCCTTGAACGCGAGCGCCTGCGCATCGGCAAAGCGGCGGGCGCTGAGCAGCGTCTGCAGGCGCATTTCGATGGCGGCGTGCGAGTCCGGCCAGCGACGTTGCGCCACTTCGGCGAGGCGCACCGCTTCGTCGTTGCGACCGGCGCGGCGCGCAATATCGACGGCCAGCACGTCGAGACTCGGCGAGCTGCGCGCCGCAGCGCCTTCGCTGCGCTCTGTCGCGTCGAACGTTTTCAGCGACGTGGCAAGCGATGCCGAGGCGTCGTCGTAACGTTCGAGCAGCATCTGCGCGAACGCGATGCCATACCAGTTAGCCGCGACGTTCAACGCGGTTTTCTCCTCGATCTCGGTGCGCATCCGCGAAATCTCGTCGGCGTAGTCGCTACGCGAACGGTCCTGCAATACCCGGGCCCGGGCGCGTACAAATCCGTATTCTGGTGACTGACGCGGCTGGCGATACGGCGTGCGTCGCGCGCGATCTTCCATGTCGGCGATCCGGTCGCCCGTCAGCGGATGGGTACGCGCGTAGACCGGAACGCCGGCATCGCCCATCGACGCGCGGTCGAGCCGCCCAAAGAACGTCGACATGGCGTACGGGTCGTAGCCCGCCCCGGCCAGCATCTGGAAGCCGACGCGATCGGCTTCGTGCTCGGCCGCGCGGGAGAACCGCAACTGGTTGTCGAGCGCATAGGCCTGGCCGCCCATCACGATCGCGCTGCCCAGGTCGCCGCTGTGCGCGGCGACGCCAGCGAGAATGCCCAGCAGCAGCGCGGCAAGCGCCGCGTAGCCGCTGTGCTCACCGGCGGTGATCATCCGCGCGATGTGCCGCTGCAGCACGTGTCCCATTTCGTGGCCGATCACGGAAGCCAGTTCCGACTCAGTTTGCGTCGTGACGATGAGGCCTGTGTTCACGCCGATAAAGCCGCCCGGCAACGAAAAGGCGTTGATCTGCCGATCGCGTATCGCGAAGAGATCGAAGTCAGGCTGGTAGCCGCCGATGTACAGCGTGCTGGCCGCCGTCGACAGTTTGCGGGAGACCGAATTCAGATAGTCGCGCACGAGCCAGTCGTCGAGATAATCGGGATCGGCGCGGACTTCGCGCATCACGCGCTCGCCGAGCTTGCGCTCGGCTTGCGGCGTGAGCGTGCCGCCTGAGCCGTCGCCGAGATCGGGCAGTTGCAGCGTCGAAATCGGTGCGCGCAGACTGACGTTGGCGCCCGGCGTGCCGGCAAAGCGGCTCTGGGCGCCGCCGTACGTGCCGAACACGCCGGGCGCGATATTGTCGGGAATCAGCGGCGAGGCGTACGAACTGATCGGCCCGATTTCGAGCGACGGCGCGTCCGTCGACGCGACATGCGTCGTTTTTGGCGCCGAGGATTGCGCAAACGCGCCCGGCGGCGCCGCGAGCGCGATCGACAGACAGACTGCAAGAAGCTGTTTCAGACGCATTGCGTGATGAGCAAAGGCAAGGTCAGGAACCAGTCGGGGCGCCTCGGCGCGGCGGCGTCGGGCGCGCTTCAATTGTACTCAGTGGCGGGGCGGTATCGTGAGCGCTGTGGCGTGAGATGTTGCGCCTGAGGTCACACCAGCAGTCGCGCCGGTTTCGGGGGAAAGCTGCGCGTACGTCGCGAGGGGCGGAGAATCACCGTCAATCACCGTGGAATGGGCGCTGTTATGATAGGCGCCCTCTAAGGAGCCAACCATGCCGGAACTTACCCATTTCGACGCGGCCGGTCAGGCGCATATGGTCGACGTCGGCGGCAAGCAGGAGACAAAGCGCATCGCGATCGCGAGCGGCACGATCCGCATGCTGCCGGAGACGTTCGCGCTGATCCGCGACGGCAACGCGAAAAAAGGCGATGTGATCGGCATCGCGCGGATTGCGGCCATCCAGGGCGCGAAACGCACCGCCGACCTGATCCCGCTGTGTCATCCGCTTGCGCTCACCCGCGTCGCAGTCGATTTCACGCTGGATGCAACGTTGCCGGGCGTGCATTGCACCGTGCAGGTCGAAACGCTGGGGCGAACGGGAGTGGAGATGGAAGCGCTGACCGCTGTGCAGGTCGGACTGCTGACTGTGTATGACATGTGCAAGGCGGTGGATCGCGGGATGACGATCACCGATGTGAAGGTGCTGGAGAAGCACGGCGGGAAGTCGGGGGACTGGGTGGCAGGGAATTAATTCGCTCTCCTGGATGCGCTTTTCCCTCAATGCATTTCGCGATACCACCCCGGGTGGTCGTCGACGACCCCGATCGCTGCAGTGCGGAACGGAGAAACACGGCGGATCGGGTGGCGGACACGCCGCCACCGTTCACTGCGTTGTCATGCGCTACGACACACCACGCGGTTTCACGCCCGCGCTTCGAGTACGAGATTAAACGGCGTCTCCGTTGCACGACGAAACTGTGTGAAGCCGCCCTTCGTCACCACATCGCGCAGCCGCGCTTCGCCGGCCTGCGCGCCGAGCCCCATCTGGCCTTCCTGCGAAAACGACGCCGGCGTGCAGATCATCGTCGACGCTGAGTAGAAAATGCGTCCGACGGGATTCATGTTGTCAGCGGGGAGATCGTTGGCGAAAGGCTCGACGATCATCCATGTGCCGCCCGGTTTCAGCGACTGCCGCACATGCGCCGCCGCGCCGATCGGATCGCCCATGTCGTGCAGGCAGTCGAAGAACGCTACGAGGTCGTAGTCGTTGCCCGGGAATTCCTTCGCGGGCGCCACTTCGAATGTCACACGGTCGCGCACGCCGCCTTCGCCTGCCATTTGCCGCGCGCGTTGAATCGACGGCTCGTGATAGTCGAAGCCGACGAAGGTCGCATTCGGATAAGCCTGCGCCATCAGCACCGTCGACGCGCCGTGCCCGCACCCGACATCCGCGACTTTCGCGCCGCCGGATTTCAGCTTCGCTTCGACGCCGTCGAGCGCCGGAATCCACGCGCTGACAAGATTCGCCGCGTAGCCGGGACGGAAGAACCGTTCGGTGCCGCGAAAGAGCGAATGATCATGCTGATGCCATCCGAGGCCGAGCCCCGTGCGGAACGTGCCTTCGAGTTTGTGGATGTCGCGGAACATCGATTCGGCTACCTGAAAGAAGCCCGGTATGAAAACCGGACTCGTCTCATCGGCGAAACACATCGCCTGCTCGTCTTCGAGTTCGAAGGCGTCGGCGCCGGCATCGTAGCGAAGGAAGCCGGCCGCCGCCTGTGCAAGCAACCATTCGCGCACGTAGCGCTCGGTGACCTGCGCGGCCTCGGCCACCTGCGCTGCGGTCATCAGCCCCTGCCCCGCCATCGCCTTGTACAGTCCGAGCCGGTCTCCCAGCAGGATCAGCGGTGCCGACGCGACTGCGCCAAATTCGCCCACCATCCGACCCATGAAATTCTGCAGCTTGTCCTGATCGATCTGCATGACCTGTCTCCCGTTTGAGTTAGAAATGAAACGGGCATGCCGCAGGGAAATTGAACGATTTCAGTACGATTCGCTTTCGCGGCGCTCGCTCGGTACGCGAAAGTATAGGTTTGCAGCGGGAAGTTGAAAGGCGATTCAGGGGCGCGCACACATTGCACGTGAGCGCCCGGTCAATGTATTAGCGACATCACTCGTCGCCGGATTCGTCGTCGTCCTGATTGATGTCTTTCGGCGGCGTGCCGTACTTCTTCACAAGTTCGGCCTTGAAACCGGTGAGCGTTTTCTGCTCGTCGCAAAGGTCATACAGATAGCTGAGTTGCGACGGCCAGTCCTTCAGCAACTGCGCAAAAATCTTCAGACGGTCGACCGTGTCGAACGCAGCCTCGGTGTCGCCATTCAACGCCTGCAACACAGCATAGCGACGCAGCACCGTCTCGCCCGGCAACAGTGCGAGCGCCTGCTTGTGCATGGCCAGCTTGTGCGGCAGATCCTGCGCGTTCATCGGCAGCAGCGTCGCCATGCCGTATTCGCCCCATGCCTGGAACAGGAACGTAGGATCCGCCCGATACTGCTCCGCCGGACGCGTTCCGTAGTACAGCACTTCGGCACGCGCATAGTCGCGATAAACCGGATACAGCGAAGCGAGTCCGCCGAAAACAACAAGTGCATAAATGCCGAACGAGACGCCTTGCGGTAAAAGACGCAACGGCTTCGTTTCGAGCACCCCGAAAACAAACATCGCCGGCAGCAGGAAGAACATGTACTGCTGCGGATACTCGACGAGCGCGTGCATCACCAGCGCGCCAATCATCGCCAGCCCGAAAATGCGCGCTGCCGTGTGCGGTGCGCGAACGACGCGGACCAGCCAGCTCACCAGCCCGATAAGGACAATCGCGACGCCGAGCAGGCCCGTTTTCGCGAGCAGATCGATAAAAATATTGTGCGAGTTGTTCGCGATTTCCACGCCGCCGAGCGTCTTCGCGAGATCGAACTGAAAGCGCGGAAACTCACCCCAACCGACGCCCATCAGCGGATGCATCTTGAACATCGTCCAGCCGTATTTCCACAACGCAAGACGCGGCGCGATCTGGCCGGCGTCTTTCATGCGCTCGGCCGCCGACCGGGCGAGGTCGAGATGGTAATGCACGTTCGCCCAGCGGATCGCCGCGTTGACGACGACAAACAACGTCGCCAGCGCAATCGGGACCAGCCACGACCGGTCGCTGCGCTTTCCTGTCTGCCGGTTCGCAGGCTCGTTCCGTCGTTCCGCAAACGCCATCCAGAACCCGGCCAGGACGATCACGCCCACCTGCAGCCACGGCCCGCGCGACACAGTCAACGCGAGGCCCACACTGAAAATCGTCGAGACGATCGCCCATAGCGCGACATTCAGACGCCGTGTCTGGACGAGGTACAGTGCACCGGCCATCGCGAACGCGATGTACGACGCGAGGTGATTGGCCTGCGCCATGTTGCCGAACGGCCGACGATCAATCGTAATGTTGTAGGCCACCACAAGCGGTGTGACCTTGGCCTCCAGGTGAAACAGCTGCACGACCTGACAGAACACCGCGAACAGCCCGCCGACGATCAACGCAGCCGCCATCCAGCGCAACGCCGTCTCGCTCATGTTCGCGCGCGCGAAGCCGTAGCCCGCGTGTGTCGCCATGAACGCGGCCAGCAGGAAACCTGCGCCGAGCCAGTTCATCGACGGTTGCGCGACCGGCAGCACGAACGACTGCGCGACCAGCACGAGCCCAAATGCGAGCGGCACAAGCGCGACAACCGGCGAAGCAAACGAAATCCGCGGCCGCGCGCTCGTGACCAGCAGCGCGACGGCGGCACCCGTCAGCAGATATAGCGAAAGCGCGGTGAACTCGGCGTAGAACGTCGGTATCGGGTACGTGTGATTGACTACCGCGTAGGGCAGAATCAACGCCAGAGCCAGCAAAACGAGAGAAAGATAGCGCGCGAATGGGGTGGGCATGAGTAACCGGGGGCGTCAGCAACCGGCGCACTATACAAAAAAATCAATGACCTGTGCGCCGGCTGGCCTAAATATCGCCAGATTACGAATGCTGACGCACGTCCCCCTTGCGCTTCACATGCTCCCTCACATTGTCCATTACATCGCCGCTTACGCCTTCTGCCCGCTACCGGTCAATCGTCACGCACGGCATTCAGGTGGAGCGAGATTCGACGGCAACGTCGCCGCTTCAGCCGGCCCCGGCCCAGCGCCCGGTGCGGGCAACGATGACGCGCTCTTGCCGCTGGCGAAACACTCCCATGTCAGCGTGCCCGGCTGCAACGTCCCTTTGGCCAGCCCGACCCGCGCAGTGGGCGCGTCAGCGTTGTCAGGCACCGAAGGCACGAGCACGATCGTGTTCGATCCCGCTGCCGCGACGCGCGTCGTGAAGGCCACGGTGATCTGGCCGTTGTCGTCGTCGACGTGGATCGACTCAACGTTGCGCGTGGCCGGCGGCGACGCATAACCACCGCCAAACGCGCTGCCGCTGGCGGCGTTCTCGGCGACCGCGAGACGCGCCGATGCAGCCAGCGATAATCCCTCGCCCACCCGGCTGCGCGCCAGATAGTCCTGATACGCGGGAATCGCATACGCGGCAATCACACCGACGATCGCCAGCACGATCATCAGTTCGATCAGCGTGAAGCCGAAATGGCCCCACCGTGCGTATTGTCCGCATGCGCGAGCGAGCTGGACAGGCCAGCACCTGAAACGCATCGACGCACGCGCCTCAGGCTGGCGCAATGACGACAACGATAAAGAGGGCAATACAGAACAAGGTAAAGACACGATCATCAGCGGGCTCCTGAAACGAAAAGCGCCTGCTTCAGCATTGAGGCAGGCGCTTCGATCGTAGCCAGAGGCGATCGCGCTACACAGTCGGCCGGATGGCCAACGTTACGGCATCAATGCGCACCAGGCGGCGCCTGCGCGGCTTCGCGGCGTTCGTTGCGGCGCTTCACCGCATAGCCAACGATCACGACGAACAACGCGCCCGCGATGCTCATGCCGTACTCGGCGGCTGGCATGTCAAGCACGGGCCAGCGATCGCCGGCCGGATCGTTGATGATGAGCCCGCCTGCGATCCATCCAAGCAGCGCGGCGCCCAGCGTGATGACGATCGGGAACCGGTCGAGCAGTTTCAGCACCAGCTGGCTGCCCCACACGATCAGCGGAATGCTGACGATGAGGCCGAAGATCACCAGCGCAATGCGATGCTCCGGGTCGGCCGCTTCGGCGGCACCGGCAATCGCGATCACGTTGTCGAGGCTCATCACGGCGTCGGCGACGATGATGGTCTTGATCGCTGCGACCAGCTTGTCGGCCGGCTTGACGTTGGCGTGCGCGTCGTGCGCGGGCGCCAGCAGGCGCACGCCGATCCACAGCAGCAGCAATCCGCCCGCGAACTTCAGCAGCGGCACATCGAGCAGCACCACCGCGAATGCGATCAGCGCCACGCGCAGTATGATCGCGCCCGCCGTGCCCCACAGCACACCTCGCGTACGCTGTGCAGGAGGCAGATTGCGACAGGCAAGCGCGATCACGACCGCGTTGTCGCCACCCAGCAGGATGTCGATCACGATGATCTGGATGACGGCGCCCCAGTGGAGCGTGGCGAAGAACTCGAGCATGGCAAGGAGAATAGAAGGAAGCGAAACAGAAAGCCAAACGGAAAACAAAGCGCGAAGACAAATAAAAAAGCGAGGAAGCAGATGCTCCCTCGCTTTAAAACTTCGCTCTCACGAAAGGGATTCGTAAGAGTATCAAAATTCCGCGACGACCGGGGCCGCCAATGTAATTTCGATTACAGCATCGCCTTCAGAAGACGCGCCATTTCCGACGGGTTCTTCGTGACCTTGATGCCGCATGCGTCCATGATTTCCAGCTTCGCTTCGGCCGTATCCGCACCGCCCGAGATCAGCGCGCCGGCGTGGCCCATGCGCTTGCCCGGAGGCGCCGTGACGCCAGCGATAAAGCCAACCACCGGCTTCTTCATGTTGTCCTTGATCCAGTGCGCCGCGTTCGCTTCGTCCGGACCACCGATCTCGCCGATCATGATGACGGCGTCCGTTTCCGGATCGTCGTTGAACATCTTCATCACGTCGATGTGCTTCAGACCGTTGATCGGGTCGCCGCCGATACCGACTGCCGACGATTGACCGAGGCCGATCGCGGTCAACTGGCCGACTGCTTCATACGTCAGCGTGCCCGAACGCGACACGACGCCGATGCGGCCCTTGCGGTGGATGTGACCCGGCATGATGCCGATCTTCAGTTCGTCCGGCGTGATCGTGCCCGGGCAGTTCGGTCCGAGGAGCAGCGTCTTGCGATTTTCGCGACGCATACGGTCCTTGATCTCGATCATGTCGCGGACGGGGATGCCTTCCGTGATGCAGATCGCGAGATCGAGGTCGGCCTCGACGGCTTCCCAGATCGCGGCAGCAGCGCCTGCCGGCGGAACGTAGATGACCGACACGGTCGCGCCCGTTTCAGCCTTGGCTTCAGCGACGCTTGCGTAGATCGGAATGCCTTCGAAGTCTTCGCCGGCTTTCTTCGGGTTCACACCCGCGACGTACGCTTCGCGGCCGTTTGCGTATTCACGGCAGGCGCGCGTGTGGAACTGGCCAGTCTTGCCGGTAATGCCCTGCGTGATGACCTTGGTGTCTTTGTTGATCAGAATCGACATGTATTGACCTCTGTTCGTCTGGCGCCGCAAGCGCGTGGGCGAGATATTCTTCGCCCGCGTCGCGTGAGCGCCGCCATTCGTAATCCGTGGTGAGCGCCGGGCTGGCTTACGCCTTGCCTTGAGCGGCCGCGACGACCTTCTGCGCAGCTTCTTCCATGCTGTCCGCCGCGATGATCGGCAGGCCGGACTCGGCGAGCATCTTCTTGCCGAGGTCTTCGTTCGTGCCCTTCATGCGGACCACGAGCGGCACCTTCAGCGAGACAGCCTTCGAGGCCGCGATCACGCCTTCTGCGATCACGTCGCAGCGCATGATGCCGCCGAAGATGTTCACGAGAATCGCCGTCAGGTTCGGGTTCTTCAGCATGATCTTGAACGCTTCCGTGACCTTCTCGGTCGTGGCGCCACCGCCCACGTCCAGGAAGTTCGCCGGTTCGCCGCCGAACAGCTTGATGGTGTCCATCGTTGCCATTGCGAGGCCAGCGCCGTTCACGAGGCAGCCGATGTTGCCGTCGAGCGAGATGTACGCGAGGTCGAACTTCGACGCCTCGACCTCAGCCGGATCTTCTTCGTCCAGATCACGATACGCGACGATTTCCGGATGACGGAACAGTGCGTTTGAATCGAAGTTGAACTTGGCGTCGAGCGCGATGACCTTGCCGTCGCCGGTCAGGATCAGCGGGTTGATTTCGGCGAGCGATGCGTCCGTTTCCCAGAATGCCTTGTACAGACCTTGCAGGATCGCGCGCGCTTGCGGCAGCGAAGCGGCGGGCACGCCGATCTTCGTCGCGAGGTCGTCTGCTTCAGCGTCCTTCAGGCCCGTCGACGGATCGACTGCAACCTTGTGGATCAGCTCAGGCGTCTTTTCCGCGACTTCTTCGACGTCCATGCCGCCTTCGCTCGATGCCATCACAACGATCTTCTGCGAAACGCGATCGATCACGAGGCCGACATACAGTTCCTTCTTGATGTCAGCGCCTTCTTCGATCAGCAGACGATTCACCTTCTGGCCTTCCGGACCGGTCTGGTGCGTGACGAGCTGCATGCCGAGGATCTGGTTCGAGTACTCACGAACCTGTTCCAGCGACTTCGCGACCTTCACGCCGCCGCCCTTGCCACGGCCACCCGCATGGATCTGAGCCTTCACGACCCAAACCGGGCCGCCGAGCTCTTCTGCGGCCTTGACCGCGTCATCCACCGAGAAGACCGGCTTGCCGCGCGGTACCGCGACGCCGAATTTCCGCAGGATTTCCTTACCCTGGTACTCGTGAATCTTCATGCGTGATTCCCTTCAGTCTGAGAGTTGGATTGAACTTCGTTTCCGCTTTTATCGCTGGTGCGGGACGCGCCGCTCACGCGGGTTGTCCGGTCGGCTGTACCTTCCGCGCGCTCCGCTGCCCGGGGCGCACGGCCGTACCAGCGCGGATAAAACTGTTGCACCGCTTCACCGTCGAATCGCAGCGTGTGGCAGCGACCGAGCTGGAAAGGCGGTTTGTCGGTTGATTCCCCTGCCGGCTCGTCGGCCCGTTTGTCTGACTGTTCGTCAGACTTTTCATCGGCCGCAGCATGCTTATCGCCGGCGTCCGCGTTTCCGGAGTCTGCTTTCTCGCCTGGCGCGCCCTTGTCGATATTCCAGACATCGCCTGCGAACGCCTGAATGGCGGCCGTGGGCAGGACCGCACACAACTCGGTGAGGTGCGTGCAGCCAGCGGTGCCACCCAGCAAACGGTTGGCATCGCGACGGAAGTTGTTGAACAGGTTGAGCCCGATAAGGGCCCGATAGGCGGGACTGGCGGTTTGACAGATGCCTGGATAGGGCACCCAGTCGGACGACGCTTCGGCGTCGACGACGTTGAGCTTGCGATCGATCGTAATGCGGAGCCAAAGTTCATGGATCGGCAGACCGTTGGGCCGGACGCCCGACGCAAGCACCACATCGCGCGGCTTTTCGTCGGTGAGGCATGCCTCGATGTCCCACAGCCCATCCTCGCGCTCATAGGCTTCCGCTCGTATTGCGCGACGATGGCGCAACTGACGGGAGGCTGGCGGGGAAAGCGGCATGCGAGAGGTAAGGCCGGATTGGGAAACCAGTGGATTTTAGCATACTGGGTATTTGAAACTATCCGGATACGGCAGCCCCGCCCGGCAAGGCCTGGCGGGCGATTTACGGCTATTCGCCGCCTTCGGCCCAGTCTTCGGCGATGCCCTTCAGGATCTTGCCGATCGTCGCACCCGAAAAGCCGCGCGCGGCCAGAAAACGCGCCTGCCTTGCGCGTTCAGCTGGCGTTTCTGGAACCTGCCCGAATTTCTTGCGCCACACGGCCTGGGCGCGGACAAGTTCGGTTTCGCGTAACTGGGCACTGGCTTCTTCGACCAGCGTCTGGCCGACGGCGTGCTGCTTCAGTTCATTCACGATGCGGCTTGCGCCCATGCGCGATGCGCGCCGGTGAATCAGGCTTTCGGCGAAACGCGAGTCGGAGAGCCAGCCTTCGGTTTCCAGCACATCGAGTAGCTGCTCGAGGCTGTCGGATTCTTCGGCGAAAGGTGTCAGCTTGCGCGCGAGTTCGGCACGGCTGTATTCGCGACGCGACAGATAGCCAAGTGCACGGCCTTTCAGCGAGCGTGCGGGACGTTTTGAGTTGGCGTCGCGGTCTTTGCCTGCGGGCGGTGGATCGCCGGGCGCGCGACGCGAGCGGGTGTAGGTGGGCTCTGCAGGTGCTTCGGGTTCTTGATCGCCTGTGGCACTTGCAGTATTTGCAGCACTTGTGACGCCGGCGCCGCGAGAAGACGCCGATGCGGACGCCGATGCAAACGCAGTCGACGAACGACGCCCTGCAGCCCGATCATGCGCATCAAACGACTCGAACGGATCGAACGAGTCACCTTCATGCGGGCCGTCCGCATCATGTCCTGCACGATCCACAGACCGTGATTCAGGCTGTGGCTCAGGCGGTGATGCAGGCCGGCCCTTACGTATCACGCGACGATTACTCTTCTTCGCCCGCGATTTCGGCGCTGACCACGGCTACGTCTGCCATCGCGTTCACGCCAAGCGATTCGCGGATGCGGTTTTCGATTTCGCGCGCGATGTCCGGATTCTCACGCAGGAATTCGCGTGCGTTGTCCTTGCCCTGACCAATGCGCTCGCCGTTGTAGCTGTACCACGCGCCCGCCTTGTCGACGATCTTCGCCTGCACGCCAAGGTCGATGACTTCACCCTGACGCGAAATACCTTCGCCGTACAGAATGTCGAAGATCGCTTCGCGGAACGGAGGCGCTACCTTGTTCTTGACGACCTTCACGCGCGTTTCGTTGCCGATCACTTCGTCGTTCTTCTTGATCGAACCGATACGGCGAATGTCCAGACGCACCGACGCGTAGAACTTGAGTGCGTTACCGCCCGTCGTGGTTTCCGGGTTGCCGAACATCACGCCGATCTTCATCCGGATCTGGTTGATGAAGATCACGAGGCAGTTCGTACGCTTGATCGTGCCGGTGAGCTTGCGCAGCGCCTGTGACATCAGACGTGCCTGCAGACCCGGCAGCGAGTCGCCCATTTCGCCTTCGATTTCAGCCTTCGGCACGAGTGCCGCGACCGAGTCGATCACGATCATGTCGATCGAGCCCGAGCGCACCAGCGCATCGGCAATTTCGAGCGCCTGTTCGCCGGTATCCGGTTGCGAAACCAGCAGATCGGACACGTTCACGCCCAGCTTGCCCGCGTATTGAATATCGAGCGCGTGTTCTGCGTCGATAAACGCTGCCGTGCCGCCGAGCTTCTGCATTTCAGCGACGACCTGCAGCGTCAGCGTGGTTTTACCCGACGATTCCGGACCGTAGATTTCGACGACGCGACCACGCGGCAGACCACCGACGCCCAATGCGATGTCGAGGCCGAGCGATCCGGTGGAGACCACCTGGATATCTTCGACCGCCTCGCCCGCGCCGAGCCGCATGACCGACCCCTTGCCGAACTGCTTTTCGATCTGCGCGAGCGCGGCAGCCAGCGCCTTGCTCTTTTCAGCAGTCAGTCCAGCCGGGCCTTTCTTGCTTTCTTCCATGAATCGTCCTTTGCTATGATGAACGGCGTCTGACGCAGGGTTGCGGTCCGTTTTTGCGGACGGCGCTCTAAACGCAGACACTGTATAAAAAAACAGTGGTTTTGGCAAGCTCGTTTCGCATTCATTTCAACGCATGCGCGACGGGCGGTGCAAAGCCACCACGATTGTTTCGGAGACCGCCGCGCGCCGGGCGACACCACGACGCGGGCAATGCCAGAGCCTCAACGCCTCATGCGAATTCTCATTGCCGAAGACGACAGCATACTCGCGGACGGCCTTGTCCGATCACTCCGCCAATCGGCCTATGCCGTCGATCACGTGAAGAACGGCGTCGAAGCCGATACCGCGCTTTCGATGCAGACTTTCGACCTCCTGATCCTCGATCTCGGCCTGCCGCGCATGTCCGGTCTCGAGGTGCTGCGGCGTTTGCGGGCACGTAATTCGAACCTGCCGGTGCTGATCCTGACCGCTGCGGACAGCGTCGACGAACGCGTGAAGGGTCTCGACCTCGGCGCGGACGACTACATGGCCAAACCCTTCGCGCTCAACGAACTCGAGGCGCGCGTACGGGCGCTCACCCGTCGTGGCGCCGGCGGCGGTCCGACCGTCGTGAAGCACGGTTCGCTGTCGTTCGATCAGGTCGGGCGTATCGCGTACGTCAACGACCAGGTGATCGATCTGTCGGCGCGGGAACTGGGTCTGCTGGAAGTATTGCTGCAGCGGATCGGACGGCTGGTGTCGAAGGAGCAGCTCGTCGATCACCTGTGCGAATGGGGCGAGGAAGTCAGCAATAACGCGATCGAAGTCTACGTGCACCGGCTGCGCAAGAAGATCGAGCCGAGCGGCGTGCGCATCATCACCGTGCGTGGCCTCGGTTACTGCCTCGAAAAGGCCGCGCCAGCACCGGCAGCCGGAGCGACCACTACCGCCACGACTGCTTCAACCACCGCACCCGCTGCGCCCGCTCCCGGCGCGATGCCTGCGAGCCACCACTTCAAGTAGGACCGCGCATGCCCGCTCGCGCCGAGCACACCGCCGCGCCTGGCCTGGAGCAGGCCGCGCCGCCCATCGCGAGCCTCGACGACGAAGCCCGCGACGCCCGTTACGCCAACCCGTTCGCGCCGCCTGACGAAAGCGAAGCCGCCGCGGAGGCGCGTCCGCGCTCGCTGTTCGGCGAAATCCTCGACTGGATGCTCGCGCCGCTTCTGCTGTTGTGGCCGATGAGTCTCGCGGTGACGTACCTTGTCGCCAAATCGATCGCGAACGGCCCGTTCGACCGCGCGCTCGAAACCGACGCCTACGTGCTCGCGCGGCAGATTCACCCGGTGAACGGCGTCGCCGAGCTGTCGCTGCCTGATTCGACGCGCGATTTCCTGCGCGCGGACAACATCGATAGCGTGTTCTATCAGGTGCTCGGCACGCGTGGCGAACTGGTGGGCGGCGACCGCGACATGCCGTTGCCGCATGAGGAAGACCGGCCGCAGCCGGGCATCGTCGAGTTTCGCGATGACGTGCTGCGCGGCAACGACATCCGCGTCGCGTACACGACGGTCGAGTTTCCGCAGATGCCGGGCGCACAGCCGGTGCTGCTGCAGGTGGCCGAAACGCTCGACAAGCGCAGCCAGCTTGCCAACGACATCATCAAAGGCGTGATCCTGCCGCAGTTCGTGATCCTGCCTCTGGCCATCCTGCTGGTGTGGTTCGGGCTGTCGCGCGGGCTCGCGCCGCTTCACGCGCTGCAGTCGAACATCCGCGCGCGGCGCCCGGACGATCTGTCGCCGCTCGAAGCCCGGCGCGCGCCGCCGGAAATCGAGCCGCTCGTGACGTCGTTCAACGATCTGCTGACGCGCCTCGAACAGAACATGGAGCTGCAAAAGCGCTTTATCGCGGACGCCGCGCATCAGATGAAGACGCCGCTCGCCGGTCTGCGCACGCAGGCGGAACTGGCGCTGCGGCAGGATGCGTCGGCGGAAGTGCATCGCTCGCTCGAGCAGATCGCGACCAGTTCCGAACATGCGGCGAGGCTCGTCACGCAGCTGCTGGCGCTGGCGCGCGCCGAAAACCGGATGTCCGGGCAGATCTTCACGCCGGTCGAGATCACGGAAGTCGCGCGCAACGCGGTGCGTGACTGGATTCAGGCCGCCCTCGCCCGGCAGATGGATCTGGGCTACGAAGGCCCGGAAGGGCTCAACGAGCCGGACGGGCGCATCGAGGTGGACGGCAATCTGGTGATGCTGCGTGAAATGCTGTCGAATCTGATCGACAACGCGATCCGCTACACGCCCGAAGGCGGACGCATCACGGTGCGCGTGAAGCCGGAACCTGCCGCGCGACTCGTGCATCTCGAAGTCGAAGACACGGGACTCGGCATTCCCGCCGCCGAGCGCGATCGCGTGATCGAGCGTTTCTACCGGATTCTCGGCCGCGAGGGCGACGGCAGCGGACTGGGTCTTGCGATCGTCCGCGAGATCGCGACGATGCACGGCGGCACGCTGACGATCGGGGACAACGTCTATCAGGCGTCGCCGCGGCTTGCCGGAACGCTCGTCCGTGTCAGTTTGAGGATGCTGGAACGTGCCGGGACTTACCCTAACTGACGGCTTTCCAGCAAACTCGATGGCACGCAGGCGCACGTACTTACACACTTTTCAGCGAAATTTGACACCGCGTTAGAAGACGAAGCGCACATTTACGCAAACAACATGTCACCCTCAATATCAGGATAAGCGTCAGTACGCCGTAAGTTTTAGCTCCAATAATCGGCTCACGGGACCGCCTTGCCGGCGGGCCCGCATGCTTATATCAATATTGGAGACGACATATGGCAACCGTTGGCGGGCAAATCTCGCACGCGCCGATGACGAACGAGGAGAAGCGGGTGATCTTCGCCTCGTCGCTCGGCACCGTTTTCGAATGGTACGACTTCTATCTGGCCGGCTCGCTGGCGGCATTCATCAGCAAGAGCTTCTTCTCCGGCGTCAACCCAACCGCAGGCTTCATCTTCACGCTGCTTGGCTTCGCGGCGGGCTTCGCCGTGCGGCCGTTCGGCGCGATCGTGTTCGGCCGGCTGGGCGACATGGTCGGCCGCAAGTACACGTTCCTCATCACAATCGTGATCATGGGTCTGTCGACGTGCGTGGTCGGTTTCCTGCCGGGCTACGCGTCGATCGGCTTCATCTCGCCCGTGCTGTTCATCGCGATGCGCCTGCTGCAGGGCCTCGCGCTCGGCGGCGAGTACGGCGGTGCGGCGACTTACGTCGCGGAACACGCGCCGGCCAACCGTCGCGGCTTCTACACCGCGTGGATCCAGACGACGGCCACGCTCGGCCTGTTCCTCTCGCTGCTCGTGATTCTCGGCGTGCGCACGACGATGGGCGAAGACGCATTCGGCGACTGGGGCTGGCGCATTCCGTTCGTCGCTTCGATCGTGCTGCTCGGAGTCTCGGTGTGGATTCGCCTGCAACTGCATGAATCGCCGGCATTCGAGCGCATCAAGGCTGAAGGCAAAACGTCGAAGGCGCCGCTGACCGAAGCATTCGGTCAATGGAAGAACCTGAAGATCGTGATCCTCGCGCTGGTCGGCCTGACGGCCGGTCAGGCTGTCGTGTGGTACACGGGTCAGTTCTACACGCTCTTCTTCCTGACGCAGACGCTGAAGGTCGATGGCACGAGCGCGAACATCCTGATCGCGCTGGCACTCCTGATCGGCACGCCGTTCTTCGTGTTCTTCGGCTCGCTGTCAGACCGGATCGGCCGCAAGCCGATCATCATGGCCGGCTGCCTGATCGCGGCGATCACGTACTTCCCGCTGTTCCATGCGCTGACGCACTACGCGAACCCGGCGCTGGAAGCCGCGCAGCAGAAGTCGCCGATCGTCGTGGTCGCGAACCCGGATGAGTGCTCGTTCCAGTTCAACCCGGTCGGCACGGCGAAGTTCACGAGCTCGTGCGATATCGCGAAGAGCGCGCTGTCGAAGGCGGGCTTGAACTACGACAACGTCGCCGCTCCGGCAGGCACGCTGGCGGAAATCAAGGTCGGCGACACGATCATCAACACCTATGACGGCAAGGCCGCCGACGCGAAGGAACAGGGCAAGACGTTCGACAAGACGCTCGGTTCCGCGCTGAAGACGGCCGGTTACCCGCCGAAGGCCGATCCGTCGCAGATCAACTGGCCGATGACGGTCGTGATCCTGACGATCCTCGTGATCTACGTGACGATGGTGTACGGACCGATCGCGGCCATGCTGGTGGAAATGTTCCCGACGCGGATCCGCTATACGTCGATGTCGCTGCCGTATCACATCGGCAATGGCTGGTTCGGCGGCTTCCTGCCGGCGACCGCCTTCGCGATCGTCGCGGCGAAGGGCAATATTTATTCGGGGCTGTGGTATCCGATCGTGATCGCGATGGCGACGTTCGTGATCGGCATGCTGTTCGTGAAGGAGACCAAGGACTCGAACATCTACGCCAGAGATTGACGGCGTGGCTGTGGCGCCCTCTGCTGCATCCGGTTAAGGGCGTTCCTGGATAGAGAGTCAGCAAATGTGACGCGCGGGGGTTGACAGCCCCCGCCGTCATCCGCATAATCTCGCTTCTTTCGGCGAATTAGCTCAGTTGGTTAGAGCGACGGAATCATAATCCGCAGGTCCGGGGTTCGAGTCCCTGATTCGCCACCAGTTGCAAGAAAAAGCCGCTGTTCCGCAAGGAACAGCGGCTTTTTTGTATTCGCTCTCCAGCGGAGGGCGGCGGGGGGGTGGCGAGCCGGGCGCGAGACAGGGCTACTTCACCTTCGGCGTCGCAAGCGGCTGCGACAGCTCAAAGCATGCAAACTGCGCTTCTGACGTCCTCGTCTTCGGTTCGACCTGATGCTGCTCGACGCACTTGAACGCGCCCTGCTCCCGCTGCAGGTAAAACGTCTGCGTCGAGTTCGCCTCGCCGTGCCGCTCGTCGATCACCGACACAATCCTGTAGCCGTCCTGCACGAGTGTGAACAGCGTTACCTGACTGGCCTGCCACTGGCTGTCAGGCACAGGCTCGGCATAAGCAGCCAGCGAAGCCATCGCGAGGGGGAACATGAGTGTAAGCGCGGCAAAACGGGCTGACATGAACAATTTTCTCCTTTGCACGGTTGATTGAACGCATCGACATCTAACGGCAACGTCAGCGTCGCAACCCAGGCATCCGACCTTAGCACGCCGCGCGCACAGGCTTATCCTTCAATACGCCCACGCGTCACACCGAGCAAACCCGCCATCGCCTGCCGCGCCGCTTCGGCATCGCGATCGCGGATCGCCTCGAACACCGCCGTATGTTCCGCCAGCGACGCGTTGTACACGCCTGCCCGCTTCGCATTCAGCCGCAGTTGCGCCTCGAGCGTGCGTTCGATCAGCGTCCCAAGCGGGATCAGCAACTCATTGCTGCATGCCGTGAGCACGTTCAGATGGAATCGCAGATCCGCGCGCACCCATTCGTCGACATTGCGCGCCGCCACCATCGCCGCATGCGCGGCGTCCAGCGCGGCAAACGTATCGTCGCTCCACGACGACGCGGCAAGCGCGGCCGCATACGGCTCGATCATCTCGCGCATTTCCTGCAGCTTGAGAGCGAATGTCATCGGCGGCGCGACGCGCGAATACCAGTCGAGTACGTCCGCATCCAGCAGATTCCACGCGCTTTTCGGACGTACCCGCGTGCCTACCCGCGGCCGCGACTCGATCAGACCTTTCGACGTCAGCGTCCTGAGCGCCTCGCGCAGCACCGTGCGGCTAACGCCGAACGACTCCATCAGCTCCGCTTCGCGCGGCAGGATGGAGTCGGGCGCGTAGTCGCCGCGCAGGATGGCGGTCGCAAGCAGATGGGCGACGCGCCCGTGCAGATCATGCTGAATGACGGTTCTCCGCTACGCCTTCCGGCGTTATTTATTGTTGGAACGACCGCGATTATCCAGCATCGGCCTGACAGAACGTCCGGGCGGTATAGACCGGACGGCCAGAACAGCTGGACGATGCCCACGTCAATAGTACTATTAATACTACTTAACCGCGATTCTGTTGTAGGATGTGCTCCCCGGATCCACGATTCCACCGTTCCACGATTTGGCCCGCAGCGGCAGTCAGGAGACTCTCAGCATGAAAATCATCAAACTCGAAACCTTCATCGTCCCGCCGCGCTGGTGCTTCCTGAAGATCACGACGGACGAAGGCATCGTCGGCTGGGGCGAGCCGGTTGTCGAAGGTCGCGCGCATACGGTGGCAGCGGCGGTCGATGAACTGTCGGATTATCTGATCGGCAAGGATCCGCTGCTGATCGAAGACCACTGGCAGGTGATGTATCGCGCCGGCTTCTATCGCGGCGGCCCGATCACGATGAGCGCGATCGCCGGCGTCGACCAGGCGCTGTGGGACATCAAGGGCAAGCATCATGGCGTGCCGGTACACGCGCTGCTCGGCGGCCAGGTGCGCGACCGCATCAAGGTGTATTCGTGGATCGGCGGCGACCGTCCGAGCGACGTCGCGAACAACGCGCGCGCCGTCGTCGATCGCGGCTTCAAGGCCGTCAAGATGAACGGCTCGGAAGAACTGCAGATCATCGATACGTTCGACAAGGTTCAGGGCGTCATCAACAACGTCGCTGCCGTGCGTGAAGCGGTCGGTCCGGACATTGGCATCGGCGTCGACTTCCACGGCCGCGTGCACAAGCCGATGGCGAAGGTGCTGGCGAAGGAACTCGATCCGTACAAGCTGCTGTTCATCGAGGAGCCGGTGCTGTCGGAAAACGCCGAGGCGTTGCGCGACATCGTCAATCAGACGAACACGCCGATCGCACTGGGCGAGCGTCTGTACTCGCGCTGGGATTTCAAGCACATCCTGTCAGGCGGTTACGTCGACATCATCCAGCCGGACGCGTCGCACGCCGGCGGTATTACCGAGTGCCGCAAGATCGCGTCGATGGCCGAAGCCTATGACGTCGCGCTCGCATTGCACTGCCCGCTCGGCCCGATCGCGCTGGCCACCTGCCTGCAGATCGACGCGGTGAGCTACAACGCGTTCATCCAGGAACAGAGCCTTGGCATTCACTACAACCAGGGCAACGACCTGCTCGACTACATCAAGAATCCGGAGGTCTTCAAATATGAAGACGGCTTCGTGTCGATTCCGCAAGGCCCGGGCCTTGGCATTGAAGTGAACGAAGAGAAGGTCCGCGAGATGGCGAAGGTCGGTCACCGCTGGCGCAATCCGGTGTGGCGCCACGCAGACGGCAGCGTCGCGGAGTGGTAAGCGCATGACCGTCTGAATGCTTGAATGCATGAGCAGAAACGCCGCCTTCGGGCGGCGTTTTTTTCGCGTGAAGCTGGCAGCGTTTCACCTACGTAACGTTCCACCCCATATTCGCTGAAGAGGGACCGCGCGCGCCATCGCACAGGTTGCGCTCCGGTTCGCTTAAGCCTTGCTGCGCAACGCTTTACGCCCGATGCGCTGCGTTCCACCCGGCTTCTGGCTTGCTCCTTGCTGAACTGCATGGAAAGGACACCAACCAGAGGCAGACATGGGCGAATTTCTTCCCGACTATCTGATCCGCGAACAGGCTGCAGTGGGCGCGCTCGTCGTATTCGCGGTGTCGCGGATCATCTTTGCGGCCGTCGCGTGTGATCGCGGCTGGCGCATCTCGATCGTCGAAAGATGTTTCATTGCTGCAGCAGTGCTGTACTGCGTGCCGCAACTGTTCGATCTGCTCACGCATGCGTACGGCACGCGCGTCGCGGCGGCTGAACTCGAAGGCAAGGTTGCGGGCGCCGCGATCGCGCTGTTCTTCGCGCCGATTCTCGGCCACAAGCTGGGCTACGAGTAGCCGGTCACGCTCTATAAGCAATGCGGGTGCTCGCGCAGCACGCATTCGCCGCTTAACGGGCACCCTGCAGCAGCCCTGGTAACGGATAGCCCGCTCCTCGCCGGGCGACCCTGTGTTTGCGCCACACAGGTTCCTGTGCGGCGCCTCTTTGCGTGTCTTTCTGCCGGCGAGCCGGCAGCGGGGAATTCGATCAGCCGGATCAGTCCAGTGCAGCGAAGCCCGGAATGCTGTGCGACAGCACGGCAGCCGCGACGAACACGCCGAGCATCGCAAGCGCTTCCAGATAAATCACGTTGTTGAACGTGTGTGTATCCATGGTCGACGCGGTACGACGCAGACGCGGCAGCGCCGAAAAACGGTTGAGCCCGCCGAGGACGAGCGCAAGCGCGACCAGCGCAAGCTTGAGCGTCAACACGTGACCCCACGTGCTGAACTCGATGGCTTCGAGCGAACCGCCCGAACCGCGCGCCGCGTTGAACGCGCCCGTCAGCAGCACGAACACAACGGCCATGAGCGACACGCCCGACACCTGTCCGGCCGTGCGGATCAGCACACCACGCGCTGTCGACGTATCCAGCGCCGGCAGCACCGCGAGTCCCGCCGACAGCGTGAGGCCGCCCCACACGCTGGTGACGAGCACATGCAGCGTGTGCATGCCGATCGCGGCCGAAGCAATTCCGGCATCCGCCGCATGACCCAGCGCCGCCTTGCCTGCCGCGACCGCGATCACCGCAAGCCACAGCAGCGCATTGCGCAACGTGCCGTGATGACTCGCAAGCGACGTGAACATCAGCACGACCGCCCCGCCGAACGCGAGACTCCACGCGAAGCCGACATGCGTCTGCGTGAGGACGGAAGGGACGACGCCGAGCGCCTCAGGGAGTCCGACACCGCTCATCGTGGCGCTCTGATACACGAGCCAGCCGAGATCGGCGAGCACCAGGACGACAGCGCCCATCACCAGCGATCGTTGCGCACGCAACAGTGCCGGACGCGCCGGCGCGACGGTCTGCACGCCATCTTTGGCGAGCCACGCGGCCAGCAACGCCGACCCTACGGCAAACGCAAACGCGATATTCATGAGCGCGGCCATCGCGACCTGCCCGATCCACAGTCCATCGATGCTCATTGCGCGGCGCCCACGTTATCAGCGCGAACGACGGTATCCGGCGCGGCTTCGTGCGAAACGGATGATGTCACAGCATGCGGGGGCGGACAGGCAAGATCAGTTGGCTTCATGAATGGAATCAGGAAATAGAACGAAACAGATAGATGGCGAAAAGCAGGCCAGGCGGCGGGCGCATAGGCTGGCAAGACCCGCGAGTGTACGCTTCGATGCCCTCGACGCGCGACGGTTCCACATATCCTGCGGATCCCTGCGATGCGGGCCGACCGCGTTGTGCGGCAAACTGTCGCATCGATGGATACACCCGGAACTCACGTCAATGAGTCAAATAGTCACCATCAATCATCGATGATAGAATGCTGCGTCGCCGCAGCGCCGGCTGGCTTCCACACCGAGCCGCTCGAAGTTCGGTCAGGTCCCCGATTTTGATGGAGTTACGCGTGTCTTCAAGACGCATTTTCCGCCCATTGCTCGCCGTTCTGTTGATCGGCAGTGCAGGCGTCTTCAGCGCAGCGAATGCGCAGACCCAGCCCAAAGCCCCGGACACGATGGAGTCACGCGTGCAGGGCTGTACGGCGTGTCACGGCTCCCATGGTCAGGGCACCGATAACGACTACTTCCCGCGCCTCGCTGGCAAACCGGCTGACTATCTGTTCAACCAGTTGCAGAATTTCCGCGAAGGCCGTCGCAAGTACCCGCCGATGAACTACCTCGTCACGTATCTCTCGGACGACTACCTCCATCAGATCGCAACGTACTTCTCGCAGCAGCGTCCGCCGTACCCGACGCCCGCGAAGCCGACGGTGTCGGCCTCGACGCTCTCGCGCGGCCAGCAGATCGTGCTGAACGGCGATGCATCGAAGCAGATTCCGGCCTGCGCGGCCTGCCACGGCAAGGGCCTGACAGGCATGGAACCGGCAATCCCGGGTCTGGTCGGCCTGCATGCTGATTACATCAGCGCGCAGCTCGGCGCATGGCGCTCGGGTTCGCGTCACGCGGTCGAGCCTGACTGCATGCACACGATCGCCACGCGCCTCACCGACGATGATGTGAACGCCGTCGCGGCATGGCTTTCCACGCAACCGGCTCCGCATAACCCTGTGCCGGCCCCTGCCCGTTCGATGAAGACTCCGCTTGCCTGCGGCAGCGAACCGCAATAAGGCACCGGGAGAGATATACAAATGAAACGCAAGTCCCTGTTCGCACTTTCGGCTGTTGTCGTCGTCGCAGCCGCTGCGCTTGTTCCGGTCCTGTGGTCCGGCGGCGACAACCTGCATAACGGCTCGGCCGTCGCGGCAACGCCCGCCGACCAGGCCGCGCTGATCAAGAAGGGCGAGTACCTCGCCCGCGCCGGCGACTGTATCGCGTGCCACACGGTGCGCGGCGGCAAGGAATTCGCCGGCGGCCTGCCGATGGCGACGCCGTTCGGCACGATGTTCACGCCGAACATCACGCCGGATGATCAATACGGCATCGGCAAGTGGACGCAGGACGACTTCTACCGCGCGATGCATACGGGCCGTTCGAAGGACGGCAGTCTGCTGTATCCGGGCTTCCCGTTCACGAGCTACACGAAGGTCACGCGCGCCGACTCGGACGCGATCTACGCGTACCTGCGTTCGGTCACGCCGGTCAACGTGGCGAGCCGTCCGCACGAACTGAAGTTCCCGTTCAACAACCGCAACCTGCTGATCGGCTGGCGCACGCTGTTCTTCCGTGAAGGCGAGTACAAGGCGGACCCGACCAAGTCAGTCGAATGGAACCGGGGCGCGTACCTGATTGAAGGCCTTGGCCACTGCGGCATGTGCCACACGTCGATCAACGCGATGGGTGGCCCGGTGAATTCGGCGGCGTTCGCAGGCGGCCTGATTCCGCTGCAGAACTGGTATGCACCGTCGCTGACGTCGAACAAGGAAGCCGGCCTCGGCGACTGGGAAACGAAGGACATCGCCGATCTGCTGAAGACCGGTGTGTCGAACCGTGGCGCGGTGTTTGGTCCGATGGCTGAAGTGGTTCACAACAGCCTGCAGTACATGTCGGATGACGATATCCACGCGATGTCGACGTATCTGAAGACGATTCCGCAGAAGAGCGAAGCGCCGGAAGGCCTGCAGCTCGAAACGTCGGAAAAGTTCGGCGGCGAACTGTTGAAGCAAGGTCAGAAGATCTACGCTGACAACTGCGCGAAGTGTCACGAAGCGAATGGTCTCGGCCAGCCGTCTAACTTCCCGCCGCTCGCAAACAACCAGTCGATCCAGATGCCGTCGGCTGTGAACCCGATTCGCATGGTGCTGAACGGTGGTTATCCGCCGAGCACGGATGGCAATCCAAAGCCGTATGGCATGCCGCCGTTCGCACAGTCGCTGTCGAATCAGGAAGTGGCCGCAGTTGTGACGTACATCCGTATGTCGTGGGGCAACCACGGTACGCCGGTGTCGCCGCAACAGGTTAGCGATCTGCGTTCGGCGCCGCTCGATTAAGCGACGCCGGGTGCACCCGGGGCGCGGCCAGCGGATTTCGCGGGCTGCGCCCTTTGTTTTTTGCTGAATTCTGCTTTCGAGGATCAACTGCCGGTCACGCGTGTAGCACGAAGCGCCTGAAGGCAGGCAGGAGAGAGTACCGTGCATTTCGGTGAGCGATTCAACAGCATTACCCACCTCGTCGGCGCCGCGCTGTCGGTGGCGGGGCTCGCGACGCTCGTCACGATGGGCGCGCTTGACGGCGATGCGTACAAGGTCGTCAGTTTCGCCGTCTACGGTGCAATGCTGTTCGTGCTGTATGCTATCTCCACGCTTTATCACAGTGTTCGCCATCCGCGTCTGAAGGCGATCCTGCAGAAATGCGACCATTCGGCGATCTATCTGCTGATCGCCGGCAGTTACACGCCGTTCACGCTGGTTACGCTGCGTGGTCCGTGGGGCTGGTCGCTGTTCGGTGTGAGCTGGGGGCTCGCAGCCCTCGGTATTACGCAGGAACTCACGCTCGGGCGACGCACCCGCAGCGTTTCGATGGTGCTGTATGTCCTGATGGGATGGCTCGCGCTCGTTGCCATTCGTCCGCTGGTGGAAGCATTGCCGCCAGCAGGCACCGCATGGCTCGTGGCCGGCGGCGTCATCTACAGCGTCGGCATCTACTTCTTCATCAACGACGAGCGCATCCGGCATGGACATGGCATCTGGCACCTGTTCGTGCTGGCCGGCAGTCTGTGTCAATTCGTCAGTGTCGCGCGCTACGTCGCATGACATTCCACGGCGGCGAAATGCAACTTAACGCCAGTCGACGTGTCTTGATAGCGCGTTGATGCATTCGGTACGCCAGCGAGCGTGCCGCCGATTTCCCGGCGATCAGCTTCAGGCGCAGGCCTCAGCTTTGGCTTTCAATCGCGCCTTTCCGGCTGCGAACAAGCGGGTCGCCACATCTGCATTTGCAAAGAGTTTCTATGTCTTTTGATTCCCTCGGCTTGTCCGAACCGCTGGTCCGTGCTGTTCACGAACTGGGCTACACCTCCCCTACTCCAATCCAGACGCAGGCGATTCCTGCAGTCCTCAATGGCGGCGACCTGCTCGCCGGCGCACAGACCGGCACGGGTAAGACCGCCGGCTTTACGCTGCCGATCCTGCAGCGTCTGACGACGATGCTGCCGGTCAACAACGCGTCGGGCAAGCGCGCCGTGCGCGCGCTGATTCTTACACCGACGCGCGAACTCGCCGCACAGGTCGAAGAAAGCGTGCGTCAGTACGGCAAGTACCTGAAGCTGAAGTCGACCGTGATGTTCGGCGGCGTCGGCATCAATCCGCAGATCGACGCGCTGCGACGCGGCGTCGATATCGTTGTGGCGACGCCGGGCCGTCTTCTCGATCACATGCAGCAGAAGACGATCGATCTGTCGCAGCTCGATATCCTCGTGCTTGACGAAGCCGACCGCATGCTCGACATGGGCTTCATTCACGACATCAAGCGCGTGCTCGCGAAGCTGCCGCCGAAGCGCCAGAACCTGCTGTTCTCCGCCACGTTCTCCGACGAGATCAAGACGCTCGCCGACAACCTGCTCGACTCCCCCGCGCTGATCGAAGTCGCACGCCGCAATACGACGGCGGAGACAGTGGCGCAGAAGATTCACCCAGTCGATCGCGACAAGAAGCGCGAACTGCTGACGCATCTGATCCGCCAGCACAACTGGTTCCAGGTGCTGGTGTTCACGCGCACGAAGCACGGCGCGAACCGCCTCGCCGAACAGCTGACGAAGGACGGCATCAGCGCGCTCGCGATTCACGGCAACAAGAGCCAGTCGGCGCGTACGCGCGCGCTGGCCGAGTTCAAGGACGCGACGCTGCAGGTACTCGTCGCGACCGATATCGCCGCGCGGGGTATCGACATCGACCAGCTGCCGCACGTGGTCAACTTCGATCTGCCGAACGTGCCGGAAGACTACGTTCACCGCATCGGCCGTACGGGTCGTGCGGGCGCGACGGGTGAAGCCATCTCGCTGGTTTGCGTCGACGAACTGCAGTTGCTGAAGGACATCGAGAAGCTGATCAAGCGTCCGGTGCCGCAGGAAGTCATCGCTGGTTTCGAGCCGGATCCGACTGCAAAGCCTGAGCCGATCCTGCGACGTGGGCAAGGTGGCGGCGGTAATGGTGGTCGTCAGCCGCGTCAATCGCAAGGCGGCGCACCGAAGCGCGACGGCGGATCATCGTCAGGCAAGCCGGCGCAGCCGCGCTCGAACTCGCGTGGCGGTGCATCGCAACAGCCACAGCAGGCGAAGCCGCAAGGCGCGAAGCCGTTGAGCAACGGTCCGGCCCAGGTGCGCAAGGACAATCCGCGACACGAGACGACACGTCATCACGACAAGCCGCGTGCAGCCGCGCATGAAGGCGGCAACGGAAACACGCATGCACCGCGCAAGCCGCAGCAGGCTGGCGGCGGCAATCCGGGCGCACTGCTCGGCGGCGGCAAGCCGCGTGGCGCGCATCCGGCGCGCAATGGTGGCCAGCGCGGCCGCTAGGCTTGCTGGATTTATCGCGATCAGCGAACTAACGGCCGGGGCTTGCTCCGGCCGTTTTTTTCAGGTGCTCGATCTGCTGCTTCCATCGATCGATTACCGTCTCACGCTCTCCTTCCAGTTCGAACGCGATGCCCCCTGTGAGGCGCGCATAACGCACACGTTGCGCCTCTCCCGTATCGATTGACCCAGTGAAACAGGCGAGGCCGCCACCGGTGTCGGGCAATGGCTCGATGTCCAGTTGCACCTGATAGAACGCGTCGTCGAAGACGAAAGTCAATGCCGCGCGTCCGCCCTTGGCCATCGCACGTGCCGCGCGCGATTGCGGCCACAGCGCGAGACACAGCGTGCGCGAATCGGGTGCATACAGTTCACCGACGCCCAGCAGCGATGTCCGCAGATGACCGTTGTCATCGCGCGTGATGAGCGACGCGGTGAAGCCGACCTTTGTCTCCAGCGACGTGCCGTCGAATGCCGCGCGCAATGCGGGCGGCCATTCGTCGAATACGCTTTGTTCGAGTGCTCGCTCGCGATCCGTTGAGGCGTTCATCACGTCGCTCCATAAGGAATTCACAAACAGAATGGCCCGCGCAGGCGGGCCATCCGGTCACTGCCGCACGACGACACGCGCCGCACGTTGCAAACGACTATCGAAAGAACACGTGCTGTGTGATCTTCGCGAGCGGATAGTGGACGCCCGGCTGGATCTTCGCGGGAAGATCCAGCGGCTTGAGCAGCATTTTCACACACATATCGGCCGACAGATTGCGGCGCACCAGCGTGTTGACCCGCGCTGCGCGGTCGCGGTTATAGGCTGAATCATTCACCCGTTCGGGATAACGGATCGCGAATACATGACGCAGCGCAATCTCCGAATCCTCGTTCTTGATTTCCATCACACGACGCATCAACGCGCCCAGCACCGCGAGCCGGCCGTTGCCTTCGATCCTGTTGTACTTCTTGAAGTATTTGAAGAAGTGCTTGTAGTGGCGCACTTCGTCGGTACGGATGTTATCGGTGATTTCCTTCAGCACCGGTTCGTCCGAGCATTCGCCAATGGCGCGATACAGCGTAGCCGTGCCGGTTTCGACCACGCAACGCGCGACCATTTCGAGCGCGCGGGTCTTCTCGAAATCCTCGACCGAGCAGGTGAGTTTGTATTCTTCGAAGAAATTATGGAAGGCCGTATCCCAGTCGAATTCGGGCCACACGTGCGCGACGTATGTCTTCAGCGCGCGCCCATGCTGCATCTCTTCGGGTTCCCATTCGTTGTTGAGCCACGCGGACACCTCCGGGTCGCCGTTGAAGAACGTGCTGAGGTTGCTCGTGTAGAGATCGGTGCCGCTTTCAATAAACGACGCCGCACACAGCAGCAACAGCAGATCTTCGTTGACGACCGCCTTCTGCCGGTCGATCCGGCTGAGGTCGATGTCCTCGATACGCCAGGGCATCACGTGGATGGAGTCTGTTTGCATTGTTCGTGCTCCCAAAAGCTGTTGCGCGACGGGAGCGTGCCTGGCCGTATGCCCCTGGCCGGCCAGCTGCTCACCGCTGCCGTATACAGCGCTTTGAAATGTTTAACCCCTTCTTTACTGCATCTTAGCCAATGTTGCGCAAATGTGCAGATACCACAGCACAGACCGTGCCGGATCGTCACAGTTCCATTGAATACAGGGATAGCGCTCACAGAGATGATCGGAGTCATTAAACAACGAAGCAACAGGGCTCAAAGCCGGTTGCGATCGCCGCGACGCGAACGCAAAAAAAACAGGCAGCCCCCTGGAAGGCTGCCTGATTCTATTACGCAAAGGGTCGCCCAGGCTCGCTGCGGTTGACGCGTCCCGCGGCACGCGTCTTCAACCGTCCGGCCTTACAGGCGATCAGACGGCATGACGCACACGCCGCATCCGCAACGCGACGATCACGAGCGACACGCCCGACAACGCCGCCGCGAGTAGCACGTAGTAACTCGGTGCGAGCTTGTCGCCAGTCAGATGAATGAAAGTCTCGACGACGGTCGGCGCGAAGCCGCCGAAGATCGTCACGCCGATGCTGTAGCCGATCGAAAGACCTGTCGAGCGCACGCGCACCGGAAAGATCTCCGACATCAGCGCCGGCATCGGCCCCGAGTACGCGGCCTTGAAAATGCCCGCCATGGCTTGCAGCAGCAACAGCCAGCCGATCGTCGGATGACTTTGCAGCAGTGCGAACATCGGATAGATCAGCGTGCCCATCAGCACCGATGTCGTCAGCATGATGCGGATACGGCCGATACGGTCGGAGAGCGCGCCCATCACCGGCGACAGCAGAAACTGCAGGCCGCCGTTCAGCACGACAACGCCGAACGAAGCAGCCGCCGGCATATGCAACTGCTTCACCGCATAGAGCGGCATGTAGAGCTGGAGCACATACACGCCGACCGTCGATTGCGCGACGATGCCGATCGCGAGAATCAGGTTGACCCACTGGTTGCTGAATGACGCGCCCTGATCCTTGACCTGGCTTCTGCTTTCCGCCGCGCGCTCGCGCTGTGCGGCGACGAACTCGGGCGTCTCGTCCAGATGCGAACGGATGTAATAGCCGACCGGCCCGACCAGCAGACCGAAGACGAACGGAATGCGCCAGCCCCAGGTATTGAGCTGCTCAGGCGGCAACCAGGCCGTCAGCAGCGAGCCGAACGCCGCAGCCGTGATCGCGGCCAGACCCTGGCTCGCGAACTGCCAGCTCGCGTAATAGCCACGCCGCGTCGAGCTGTGCTCGACCATGAACGCCGTCGCACTGCCGAACTCGCCGCCTACCGCGAAGCCCTGCACCAGCCGCGCGAAAAGAACCATGAGAGGCGCGGCGATGCCGATCGCCGAAAACGGCGGCATCACGGCCATCGCGAGCGTGCCGACCATCATCAGTGCAATGGCGAGCGTCAGCGCCGCCTTGCGGCCTTTGCGGTCGCCGTAGATGCCAAGCACGATGGCACCGAGCGGTCGCATCAGAAACGAGATGCCGAATGTGCCGATGGCGAGGAGCGTCGACAGCCACTCGTCGTGCGTGGGGAAGAACTGCTTCGCGATGATGGTCGCAAAGTAACCGTAGACGAGAAAGTCGAACCATTCGAGCGCGTTGCCGACGGACGACGAAAACACGATGCGCCGTACTGTCGCTTTCGGAAGCGGCGCGAGCGCGAGTTGTGAGGAAGCGGTCGCGACGTGCGACGCGTGAGTGCTCATGATGTCTCCTGCCTTGCCTGTGGATGCTTTTATTGCTGTTGCGCTGACATTGCGCAATGCGAATCGCGGCGCGCAACGTCAGAACCTGTGTTCTAGAATCCGGCGGCGAGCCCGTCGCGACGGCTGTCGCTCGCCGCCACATAGCCGCGCTCCGGCTCATTGCGGTCGAGCTTCCAGATGTACTGGCCGGAGCCGAAGTCCATATACGGATCGTCGACGGACTTGATCGTGTGGCCGAGTTCCTGCAGCGCGCTTGCGGTCTGCTGGTCGAGCGTGGCTTCGATATCGACCGTGAAGTCGCGGTTGACCTTCCAGCGCGGCGCGTCGCACGCGGCCTGCGGCTGCTGGCCGTAGTCGAGCATGCGCACGATCGATTGCAGATGGCCTTGCGGCTGCATGTCGCCGCCCATCACGCCGAAGCTCATCACCGCTTCCTGCTGGCCCTCCACCTTCTGTGTGAGGAACGCCGGGATGATCGTGTGGAACGGCCGCTTGCCGCCTTCAACGACGTTCGGCGACTTCGGATCCATCGAGAAGCCACAGCCGCGGTTCTGCAGCGCGATGCCGCTGTCCGGCACGACGATGCCCGAGCCGAAGCCCATGTAGTTCGACTGGATGAAGCTCACCATCATGCCGCGCTCGTCCGCCACCGACATGTAGATCGTGCCGCCCGCCTTCGGCATGCCAAAGTCGAACTGCGTTGCGCGCTTCGGATCGATCAGCTTCGCGCGCGACGCGAGATACGCATCGTCGAGCATCTGCCCGGGCGTGACGTCCATCGAGCGCGGATCGGCGACGTAGCGGTAGACGTCGGCGAACGCGAGCTTCATTGCTTCGATCTGCAGATGCTGCGACTCGATGTTGTCGACTGCGAGCGACTTGACGTCGAAGTGCTCCAGGATGCCGAGCGCAATCAGCGCCGCGATGCCCTGGCCATTCGGCGGGATTTCGTGCACGGTGTAGCCGCGATAATCTTTGGCGATCGGCTCGACCCAGTCGGCGCGATAGTTGCGCAGGTCGTCAAGCGTCAGCGCCGCGCCGCTCGTGCGGGCAAACCCGGCGATCTGTTCGGCGATCTCGCCTTCGTAGTACGCACGCGGGCCGAGTTCAGCCAGCTTGCGAAGCGTCTTCGCGTGACCCGGGAATCGCACCAGTTCGCTCACTTCCGGCGCGCGACCGCGCGGCATGAACGTCCCCGCGAAACCTGGCTGATCCCTCAGCTCCGGCACCGCCGCAGCCCACTTGTACGCAACGATGCTCGCCACCGCATGACCACGCTCGGCGATCTCGATCGCGGGTTCCATCAGGTCGGCGAACGGCAGCGAGCCGAATTTCTGGTGAAGCGCTTCCCAGCCGGCGATCACGCCCGGCACCGTCACGGCATCCCAGCCGCGCTTCGGCTGCTTCGCGAGGCCGTTTTCCTCACCGTACTTCTGTTTGAAATAGTCGACGTTCCAAGCTGCCGGCGACACCCCCGACGCGTTCAGCCCGTGCAGCTTCCTGCCGTCCCAGACAAGCGCGAACGCATCGCCGCCGAGCCCGCACGACACCGGCTCGACCACCGTGATGGCGGCTGCCGCCGCGATCGCCGCATCGACCGCATTGCCGCCCTTCCACAGCATGCGCAGGCCAGCCTGCGCCGCGAGCGGGTGCGACGTCGAGACGATGTTGCGGGCGAAGACCGGCAGACGCGGCGTCGGGTAAGGGTTTTGCCAGTTGAAGCGGGTCATGTCAGACACTCTTTGAAGGACGCGATCCGACACGCGATGCGATGTCGAACCGCTAGAAACGGGAACCCGAAATTGCAGCGTGTTCGGGCACAAAAAACAAATTCATTTATTGACTGAATAAATGCGCCAGGCGTCTGAATGCGCACCGGTGCCTGCACACGTCCGGCAACCTTGCTGGCAAGGTGCCCGAAGGTCTTACAATACGTCGACTCCAATACCTGCCCGCCAGAGGCGCGACATGCGGCCCGCGGCTCACCGGCAATCGACCTTGACGCCATGACCCGAGACCCCCGCCTGACCCTGAATGCACGCCAGCAGGAACTGCTCGAATGGGTCCAGCGCGACGGTTTCGTGACGGTGGACGACCTCGCCGCCCACTTCGACGTGACGCCTCAGACCATCCGGCGCGACGTGAACTGGCTCGCGGACATCAACCTCCTGCGGCGCTATCACGGCGGCGCCAGCCTGCCGACCAGCTCCGAGAACGTCTCATACACCGCGCGGCAGCGCATGTTTCATGACGAAAAGCGCCGCATCGCCACGTTGGTGGCCACTCACATCCCTGACCAGGCGTCGCTTTTCATCAACCTCGGCACGACCACTGAAGAGGTCGCGCGCGCGCTCAACCGCCATCGCGGGCTGCGCGTGATCACCAACAATCTGAATGTCGCGAGCATGATGAGCGGCTACCCGGACTGCGAGGTGCTGGTGACGGGCGGGATTGTGCGGCCGTGGGACAAAGGTATCGTCGGCGAACTCGCCATCGATTTCATCCGTCAGTTCAAGGTCGACTTCGCGATCATCGGCACGTCCAGCATTGAGACCGACGGCACCCTGCGCGACTTCGACACCCGTGAAGTGCGCGTCGCGGAAGCGATCATCGAACACGCCCGTACCGTCTTCCTTGCCGCCGACCACTCGAAATTCGGCCGTCCGGCGCTGGTGCGCCAAGGGCATCTCGACCAGATCGACGCGCTTTTCACCGACGCCGCTCCGCCGCCGGATATGGCCGAGACGCTCGCCACCGCCGGCACGCAGGTCTACATCGCCGACTGACGGCGATCCGATCTGGGTTTCCTGGGAACAGGCGTTGCGTTTGCTGCACCGCACGCAAAACTTCGAGTGAAATCAAGAATCTGGCGGCGAATGTAGACCGCCTCTCGAACATCATTCTGTCAACGGGAAAATTTTCCGGGGACGGTTTGGTGTTCTGCGTGCGGTTGACTACACTCCAGTTCCCCAACGCCCATACCGTGCGTTGGCGGACTGCCCATGCCACTGGCGTTCAGCAAGCTGTCCACGCTGATCCGCTGCCTGGCGCGCAGTCCGGAACATTGACATGGAGAGAACAATGCTGAGTCCGCATGAATTCGCCACGTTGTTGCTCGTAAAAGACTCCCCCAATCAGACCGACATGGAACGCGACGAACTCGACGCGCTCCTCGAACGTCAGCTCGTCCAGCTCGAAAAGCTTGCGTCCGGCCTCCAGCAGTGGCGTCTCACCGAAGTCGGCGATTCTGCACTCAGGGCAATCAAGCGCTTCTCCTGATCGTAGCCCGACCGCCACCGTTAGTAAGTACCGTCGTTCCCAGCGCTCATGGCGTGCGGATATCGCACGCCCTCACACCGCAAGCTCGCCATGGCAACCGCCGGGCTGCTGCTTCCTAGCCGCCGCGCAAGGTCGGATCGACCGCAGCGCGCCAGCTGAGCGCCTTCGCGCGCTGTGTAGTGAGATACGCGACCCACTGGTTGCGCGCCTGCGGGTCGCTGCTCGCGCCGTGCGCCGCGTACTGCTGCGCGAGCCCTGTCTGCAACGCGCAGTAATCTTCCTTCGATCGCTTCCCGCGCCGGCTGCCGACGTAAGCGTCGAATAACGTCGAATACACCGCTTGCGCGTCGCTGCCGTAGTCGACCGGCTGCCCGCCGCACATTTCCTGCAGCGACGCGAACGATGGCGCGCCCATCGTGCCACTCAGGCTCGGCGTGGCGACGCACCCCGCCAGTAGCGCCGCCGCGCCGGCTATCCAGATTCCACGCATGTTTCACCTCTTGATGGCTCGTCTCGTGAGTATCGTCTGCGAGCGTATCCCGTGTCACCCTGGCCGGATGGCCATTGGAGGATCGAACTTTACTTTTTCGAATATGTTCCTTAAAGTTCGAAAACGAACATTAAGGTTTCGTCATAAT
Organism: Paraburkholderia sp. GAS42; assembly: GCF_050436565.1. NCBI lineage: Bacteria > Pseudomonadati > Pseudomonadota > Betaproteobacteria > Burkholderiales > Burkholderiaceae > Paraburkholderia > Paraburkholderia sp. GAS42. The sequence continues at coordinate 184,094 of NZ_JBNDML010000008.1, forward strand.
TTCCTTCAGGATTCAGGGGACACAGCCGGTGACGCAAGGCGCGAGGTACGATCTGCTCGTCGTGGGCGGCGGAATCAATGGTGCGGGCATCGCGCGCGATGCCGCCGGGCGTGGTCTTTCGGTGTTGCTGTGCGAGCAGGACGATCTCGCGTCGCACACGTCGTCGGCGAGTACGAAGCTCATTCATGGCGGTCTGCGCTATCTCGAGTACCGGGAGTTCGGGCTCGTGCGCAAGGCGCTGCAGGAGCGTGAAACGCTGTTGCACGCCGCGCCGCACATCATGTGGCCGCTCCGTTTCGTGATGCCCCACATGCCGGACCTGCGTCCGGCGTGGCTGATCCGCGCCGGCCTCTTTCTCTACGATCACCTCGCGCGGCGCGAACTGTTGCCCGGCTCGCGCGGCATCGACATGCGGCGTCATCCGGCCGGCGCGCCGCTCGTCGACTCGATTCGCCGCGGCTTCGTCTACTCGGACGGCTGGGTCGACGATGCGCGGCTCGTCGTGCTGAACGCACTCGATGCTGCCGAACGCGGCGCCACCATCCTCACCCGCACGAAACTCACGAACGCAGTGCGCGCTGGCGGCGAATGGCACGCGCGGCTCGAAAGCGCGGACGGCCGCGTCATCGACATGCGCGCCGGCGCAATCGCCAACGCCGCCGGGCCATGGGTTGGCGAGCTGCTGCAAGGTGCGCTCGGGCGCGGCGCGACGCACAGCGTGCGTCTCGTGAAAGGCAGTCACATCGTGACGCGGCGTCTCTTCACGCACGATCACGCCTACATCTTCCAGAATCCGGACAAGCGGATCATCTTCGCCATTCCGTACGAGCACGACTACACGCTGATCGGTACAACCGACATCGAGTATCGCGACGACCCGGCCAAGGTCGCGATCAACGCCGAAGAAACGCAGTATCTGTGCGACTCGATCAACCGCTACTTCAAGCAGAAGATCAGGCCGAAGGACGTCTGCTGGACGTATTCCGGCGTGCGCCCGCTGCTCGAAGAGGAAGGCGCGGACAATCCGTCGGCCGTCACGCGCGACTATCGGCTCGAACTGGACGCGCCGTCTGGCCAGGCGCCATTGCTGTCGGTGTTCGGCGGCAAGATCACGACGTTTCGCAAGCTCGCGGAAGAAGCCGTCGACGAACTCTCGCGTGCGCTCGAATCGCCGGCGCCGGCATGGACGGCCGGTGCGACGCTGCCGGGCGGCGATATCGCAAAGGCTGACTTCGAGCGTTTCGCCGCGCAGTTCCAGCAGCAGCACGCATGGCTGCCCGCCAGCCTCGCGCGCCGCTACGCGCGCGCTTACGGTACGCGCGCGGCCAGCGTTGTCGGCCAGGCACGCTCGCTCGCCGGTCTCGGCCGCGCGTTCGCCCCAGGCATCTACGAATCGGAACTGCGTTATCTTCGCGATACCGAGTGGGCGCGCACTGCACACGACGTGCTGTGGCGACGTTCGAAGCTCGGCCTGCATCTCGTCGAGCCGGGCACGCTAGACGAAGTCAGCCGCGAGATCGACGCGTGGTTCGCGCTCGAGGACGTCACGCCGCCCGCGTGATACACGCCTGATACACGCGGGCGCGCCGCGTCACAAAAAATCATGGAGAAGACACCATGCAGGACCAGTACATCCTCGCGCTCGATCAGGGCACGACCAGCTCGCGCGCGATGCTGTTCGACCATGACGGCAATGTCGTATCGATCGCGCAGAAGGAGTTCCAGCAGTGCTATCCGCGGCCGGGTTGGGTCGAACACGATCCGCAGGAAATCTGGTCGACGCAGGCTGGCGTCGCCGCCGAGGCCGTCACGCGCGCCGGCCTGAACGGTGCATCGATTGCCGCGATCGGCATCACGAACCAGCGCGAAACGACAATCGTCTGGGATCGCGAGACAGGGCACCCGATCTACAACGCGATCGTCTGGCAGGACCGCCGCACCGCCGATTTCTGCGACCAGCTGAAGGCGCAGGGCCTCGAAGAAAAAGTGCGCGCGAAAACCGGCCTGCCGATCGATTCGTATTTCTCGGGCACGAAGATCCGCTGGATTCTCGACAACGTCGAAGGCGCGCGCGAAAAGGCGCGTCAGGGCAAGCTCGCATTCGGCACGGTCGACAGCTGGCTCGCGTGGAATTTCACGCAGCACGGCCTGCATATCACCGACGTGACCAACGCATCGCGCACGATGCTCTTCAACATCCACACACTGCAATGGGACGACGAACTGCTCGACGCGCTCGACATTCCACGCAGCATGTTGCCGGAAGTGCGGCCGTCGTCTGAAGTCTACGGGCCGACGAAGACCACGGTTTTCGCGTCGAAGATTCCGCTCGCGGGTATCGCGGGCGACCAGCACGCGGCCCTCTTCGGCCAGATGTGCACGCGCTCGGGCATGGTGAAGAACACGTACGGCACGGGCTGCTTCCTCGTGATGAACACCGGCGACAAGCCGATCGAGTCGAAGAACAATCTCGTCACGACGATCGCGTGGCAGATCGGCGACCAGATCAACTACGCGCTCGAAGGCAGCATCTTCATCGCGGGGGCGGTCGTGCAGTGGCTGCGCGACGGGCTCGGCATCATCAGGAGCGCGGCGGAAATCGAGGCGCTCGCGCGCAGCGTGCCGCATTGCGACGGCGTCTATCTCGTGCCCGCGTTCGCGGGACTCGGCGCGCCGCACTGGAACGCACGCGCACGCGGCACGCTGTTCGGTGTCACGCGCGGCACGACGTCCGCGCATATCGCGCGCGCGGCGCTCGATTCGATCGCGTATCAATCCGTCGATGTGTTACGGGCGATGGAAGCGGATTCGGGCATTCGCGTCGGCGAACTGCGCGTCGACGGCGGCGCGTGCGCGAACAACCTGCTGATGCAGTTCCAGGCCGATATTCTCGGCGTCGATGCAGTGCGTCCGAAAGTCAGCGAAACGACGGCGCTCGGCGCGGCCTATCTTGCGGGACTGGCAGTCGGGTACTGGAAGGATGTCGGTGAACTGCAAAGCCAGTGGAAACTCGACCACCGCTTTTCGCCCACGATGCAGCCGGACAGCGTGAAGAACTGCATGGACGGCTGGCATCGCGCCGTGCGTGCCGCAACGGCGTGGGCCGATTCACCGGAGCATTGAACGGGCCGCGGATGACGGCGCAGATCCGGACGTCGCGAAACGGACGGGAGATCGCCCCGGCTCGACGCGCTCGCAAGCGTACGCGCGGGACAACCACGTATGATGGCGTTTTAAGCCGTGCCGGCCGACGCGTACCCAGGCCGGCCAGTCCGCCGACTCCTCCCTCCGCTCCCGTTTTTCGCATGCTCGACCACCTCATCTGTGATTGCGACGGCGTCCTCGTCGATAGCGAAGTCATCGCCGATCACGTCATGCTCGACACGCTGTCGACCACCTTTCCCGGCATCGACTTCGCACCTGTCGTGAAGACGGCGTTCGGCCAGCAGACTTCGCGCTTCCTGGAAAACCTCGAAACCAGCCTGAACATCAGGTTACCGGCGGATTTTCTGCAGACCGTCGAGCAGAATGTCGAGCATGCGCTGGCTTCGTCGCTGAGTGCGATCAGCGGCGTGCGCGACGCATTGCAACGTGTGTCGCTACCGGCGGCGGTCGTGTCGAACAGCAGGATGTCGCGCGTGCTCGCCTCGGTGAAGCGTGCCGGGCTCACGGAAATTTTCGCGGGACGCATCTTCAGCGCCGAGCAGGTCGCCCGGCCAAAGCCCTACCCGGACGTCTATCTGCTGGCTGCGAAGCAACTCAACGTGGAACCGGCGCGCTGTGTCGTCGTCGAGGACAGCATCGCGGGGCTGAACGCCGCGCGCGCAGCCGGAATGAAGACGATTGCGTTCGTCGGCGCGAGTCACATCCCCGATGGCTACGCGGATGTACTGCGCAACATGGGCATGACGCGGATCATGCAACACATGGACGAACTGCCCGCGCTGGTCGAAGCCGGTGTACGCGGCGAATTCGGCGACGTGCAGTCGTAGGGTGGGGTTGCAGGGCGCAGTAAAGGCGATCACGCGCGGGCTGGCAACAACTGCCACGGCCCACGCATTCGCTTCTCAAAAGCAGGTTCGTGCGAGGAACCTGCCTCTTCTCAACTCAGGCAGCGTCCGTGCAGCACTCACGCACGGTCGCCAGCGCTTCACGAAACGCCACCAGTTCCGCGATCGTCAGCATCGGCAGATTGTGTTGCGCGGCGAAGCGCTCGACGTCCGCGCCGCGCGTCATCGTGCCGTCGGCGTTCATCAGTTCGCACAGCACGCCAGCCGGCTTGAGACCCGCGAGAATCACGAGATCGACGGTGCCTTCAGTGTGCCCGCGCCGGGCAAGCACGCCGCCTGGCATCGCGCGCAGCGGGAACACGTGACCGGGGCGCACGATGTCGGCGGGCTTCGCGTGATCGGCGATCGCGGCGCGAATCGTCGTCACGCGGTCCGCGGCGGAAACACCCGTCGACACGCCCACGCGCGCCTCGATCGAAACCGTGAACGCGGTGCCGTTACGGCTCTCGTTGTTGATGGACATCGGCGGCAGTTCGAGCGCGCGGATTTTCTCGTCGGGCAGACACAGACACACGATGCCGCTGCATTCGCGGATCAGCAGTGCCATCGTTTCGTTCGTGAGACGCTCGGCGGAAACGATCAGATCGGCTTCGTTCTCGCGGTCGTGATCGTCCTGAAGGACGACGGCGCGTCCATCGCGCAGCGCCTCTAGTGCAGCGGCGATACGGGGCGGAACAGCCTCGGTGGAAAGCAGGGGGAGATCGGCGAAAGCACTCTCAACGTGCGTAGCCGGTGCAGGAAATGTAGCAAAAGACATGTGAAACGCTCCTCGCGGAAGTTGGGCGAAAAACGTTTCAGGGCATTGCAAACAGACAGAACCACGTGCCCGCATCAAATCGTTAAGCGAAACACGCCCGTGCGCCGCCGCCCGCGATAACGGGCGAAACGCATGGGATGGACCATGACTATCTGCACATCTTCTCTCATCCGGACTATGACCGTCGGCCCTGGCATTTCACCAGATCTGCTGACCCCGCTACACCATGAAGCGCGGGCGCTCGCGGGCTCGCGGGCCGAACTGCCATGGCCTGCATACCGCCGGTGGGGAATTACACCCCGCCCTGAAGACGCACTGATTGCCGGAAAAACCGGCCGGCAAAGAATACAACAGTCGCGCCATTCGTGCTGCGCGACGACTTCGGATCAGACGATCGCCTCAAATCAGGCGGCCACGCAACGCTCAAGGCGCAACCGGCCGCCCTGCTGCATCATGCGGCACGTCCCAGCGCGGCGGCGTCTCTGCATTGAGCGTCACGCGGTACGCGCGCGCTTCGGTGTCGCCGGGATTGCGAAAGCTGTGCGGCTGGTCGGCATCGAAGACGATCGCATCGCCCGTGGCCAGCAGCTGACGCTGGTCGTGCACACTGACTTCCAGCGTGCCGTCGCTCACGACCAGATTCACGGTCGTGCCCGGCGCGCGGCGCGTACCGGCTTCGGTATGCAGCGGCGCGATGCGTAGTTCGTGAAACTCGGCCGCGACACGCTCGGCGTCGGGGTACAGCGCACGCGCGGAATACCGTCCGTTAGCGCTGACGACGCGCACCGCCCGCCCTGCCGGCAAATGCTCGAAGCCATTCACCGCGTGACGCCGCAAAAACGCCGCCACCGACACCTTCAGCGCCGCTGCGACCTTGCATAGCACCTTGATCGACGGCACGCTGCGCGCCGATTCGATCTGCGCCAGCATCGCGCGCGATACGCCGGAAGCACGCGCTAACGCGTCGAGCGAAAGCTGGCGCTCGGAACGCAGCCGGGCCAGATTGACGCCGACGAGCTGTTCGAGCGCATCGAAAGGTTCGGGGGTGCGCGAACCCTCGGGCAGATCAGCCGCGGGGTCGCGAACCAGCGCAAGCGGGGAATGCATGGTGGCCTCCAGGAGCGCCGCCGACGGGCGGACGCGCATCAGTAGAGGGCCAGACTATCAGCAGATTCCCTCACGCCCAACGAAGTTATCTTCACACTGATATCAGCATTGCGGAGGGCGCTTCATGGAATGCTTGTGCGCTTCTTTCATATCCGCTGCGGCACGACCGACGACGGCGCGTCCATGCGCGCCGCGATGAACGTCAGCAGAAGCGCAAGCACCGTGACGCCAGCCGCAACCCACGGCAGCACGTCGAGCGCATAGCCGTGGCCGATCGCCAGACCGCCGAGCCACGCGCCGCCCGCATTGCCGACGTTGAACGCGCCGATGTTCAGCGTCGATGCAAGATTCGGCGCCGCCGTCGCCTTTTCGACAACGCGCATCTGCAGCGGGGGCACCGTCGCGAACGCAGCGATACCCCAGACGAACACCGTGACGGCAGCCGCGATCTGCGAGTGGCTCGTCTTCGCGAAGATCGCCATCACCACAGCCAGCGCGACGAGAATGCCAGTCAGCGAAGGCATCAGCGCACGGTCCGCGAGCTTGCCGCCGATCGTGTTGCCGATGGTGAGCCCGACGCCGAAGATCACGAGGATCAGCGTCACGCCGTGCGGTGTGAAGCCACTCACCTGCTCCAGGATCGGCGCGATGTAAGTGAACACGACGAACACGCCGCCGAAACCGAGCACCGTCATCATCAACGCGATCCAGACTTGCGGGTCCTTCAGCACGCGCACTTCGTGGCCGAGGCCGGTCGGGCCGGAATCATGACGGTTCGGCACCAGCGCCGCGACGCCCGCGAGCGACAGCACGCCGAACGCAGCGACGATCCAGAACGCCACGCGCCACCCGAATTCCTGGCCGACGAACGTGCCGAACGGCACGCCGAGCACGTTCGCGAGCGTGAGACCGGTGAACATCAACGCGATCGCGCTCGCCCGCTTCTCCTGCGGCACGAGCGAAGCCGCCACCACCGCGCCGATACCGAAAAACGAGCCGTGCGCAAACGACGTCACCACACGCGCGATCATCAGCATCGTGTAGTTGCCCGCGACCGCGCACAGCACGTTGCCGACGATGAACACGCCCATCAGCAGTTGCAGCGCGAGCTTGCGCGGCATCCTGCTCGTGACGACAGCGAGCAGCGGCGCGCCGACCGCCACGCCGAGCGCATAACCGCTGACGAGCAAACCCGCCGACGGCAACGACACCGCCAGATCCTGCGCGACCTGGGGCAGCAGGCCCATGATCACGAACTCGGTCGTACCGATGGCAAACGCGCTGATCGCCAGCGCCAGAAGTGGAATGGGCATCTGAATCTCCAGGTATCAGGGTTGCGCTTCACGTGCAGCCAGGTGGATCAGGTGGCTCACGTTGCGTTCGGCAACGCCGTCACGAATTCAACGACGACGCCCGCGCCCAGCGCGACAAACAGTTGCGTTTCGCCCGCGAGGGCAACCTCGGCGAGTTGATAAGGAACCTCGGCGGCCCGAAGTCTTTCGCCAAGTGCGTGCCATTCGGCATGGGTGTCGATGCGAAAGGCGAAGTGATCGATGCGCGGCACGGCGCGGCCGGCGTGGCCCGGCAATGTCGCGTCGATCAGATGAAGCGCCGGCCGGTCGTTCGCATACAGCCAGTAGCCGCCGATCCCGAACGGCGGCCGCCAGCCCGCCGTCAGGCCGACGACATCGACGAAAAACCGTCGGACGTCTTCCAGATCGGGCGTGACGATCGTCGCGTGATCGAGATGCATGGAACGATGGCCTCCGGCCAGAAAACAGTTCACAGGTGCGCATTGTCCCTAGTACGTAATATTTTGATAATTGGCGTAGCATTTGAATCATTATCAAATTATTTTGAAAGATCGATGGATAACCTCGGAGATATCCGCCTGTTCGTCGAGGCGGCGCAGCTGGGCAGCCTGTCTGCCGCGGGCCGCAAGCTCGGCCTCACGCCCGCCGCCGCCAGCGCGCGTCTGACGAAGCTGGAAACCGGCCTGCGCGCCCGACTTTTCGAGCGCACCACGCGCCAGCTCAGGCTCACTGACGAAGGCCGTCTGTACCTGAACTGCTGCCGCCAGGCGCTGCAATCGCTCGACGACGCCGAAGCCGCGCTGCAGGCCGGCCAGAACGTCGTGCGCGGCAAGGTGCGGATTTCCGCGACGTCCGACTTCGGCCGCAACCTGCTGATGCACTGGCTCGACGAATTCAACGCGCGATATCCGGAAGTCACGTTCGCGCTGACGCTCTCCGATTCGCTGTCGAATCTGCTGCAGGACGACATCGACCTCGCGATCCGCTTCGGCGTGCCGCCCGACAGCTCGCTCGTCGCGAAGCCGCTCGCGCCGAACCGGCGTGTCCTGTGCGCGTCGCCGGAATACATCGCGAAACACGGCGAGCCCAAAGACCCGAACGATCTGGCGCGCTTTCATTGCATCGTGCTCGGCACGGCGTCCGGGCCGATCAACGAATGGCGCTTCACGCGCGGCGACGAAGTGCAGCACTACACCGTGCCGCTCGACACGGCCCACGAAACCAACGACGGCGCCATCGCCCGCGAATGGGCGCTGCGTGGCTATGGGATCGTGGTGAAGTCGATGTGGGACGTCGAAGCCGATCTGCGCTCCGACGGGTTGCGCATCCTGCTGCCGGACTGGCGCTATCCGGACGCGCCGCTGCACGCGCTCTATCACCGCAACCGCTTCATGGCGCCGCGCGTGCGGGTGCTGCTCGATTTCCTGAGCGAGCGTTTCGCGCAGGTTTCCGGCGAACTGGAAGCGTTGCTGGGCTTCCCTCCGCCCGCGCCGGCGCGCAAAGCCATCCGCCAGCAAGGGATATAATGTCGGGCTACGCTATACGGGTGAGCGGCACATAAAAAGCCGCCGTAAAACCCGTGCAGTTCCTTCGTTCCCCATTACTACCGCGCCCCCAGGTTAACCACTGCGACCGGCGAAATTCGATGACCAAGAAAGTTTATGTAAAGACCTTTGGCTGCCAGATGAACGAGTACGACTCCGACAAGATGGTCGACGTACTCGGCGCGGCTGAAGGCCTCGTGAAGACCGATACCCCGGAAGACGCGGACGTCATTCTCTTCAACACCTGCTCCGTGCGCGAAAAAGCGCAGGAAAAGGTCTTCTCCGACCTCGGCCGCGTGCGCGAGCTGAAGGAAGCGAACCCGAACCTGATCATCGGCGTCGGCGGCTGCGTGGCGAGCCAGGAAGGCGCGTCGATCGTCGCCCGTGCGCCGTATGTCGACCTGGTGTTTGGCCCGCAGACGCTGCACCGTCTGCCGCAGATGATCGACAAACGCCGCGAAAGCGGCCGTCCGCAGGTCGACATCTCGTTCCCGGAAATCGAAAAGTTCGACCATCTGCCGCCGGCGCGCGTCGACGGCCCGAGCGCGTTCGTGTCGATCATGGAAGGCTGCAGCAAGTACTGCAGCTACTGCGTCGTGCCGTACACGCGCGGTGAAGAAGTGTCGCGTCCGCTCGACGACGTGCTGACCGAAATCGCCGGTCTCGCCGACCAGGGCGTGCGCGAAGTCACATTGCTCGGCCAGAACGTGAATGCGTATCGCGGCGCGCTTACGCTGGGCGAAACGGAAATCGCCGACTTCGCGACGCTGATCGAATACGTCGCCGATATTCCGGGCATCGAACGTATTCGCTATACGACGTCGCATCCGAAGGAATTCACGCAGCGCCTGATCGATACCTACGCAAAGGTGCCGAAGCTCGTGAGCCACCTGCATCTGCCGGTGCAGCACGGCTCCGACCGCATCCTGATGGCGATGAAGCGCGGCTATACGGTGCTCGAATACAAGTCGGTGATTCGCAGGCTACGCGCCATTCGTCCGGACCTGTCGCTGTCGACGGACATGATCGTCGGCTTCCCCGGCGAGACCGAAGAAGACTTCGACAAGATGATGACGCTGATTCACGAGATGCAATACGACACGAGCTTCTCGTTTATCTACAGCCCGCGTCCCGGCACGCCGGCCGCGAACCTGCACGACGACACGCCGCGCGAAGTGAAGCTCAGGCGCCTGCAGCATCTGCAGGCGACCATCGAGGAGAACGTCGCGCGCATCAGTGCGGCGATGGTCGGCAAGGTCGAGCGGATTCTGGTCGAGCGCCCGGCGCGCAAGGACCCGAACGAACTCGCGGGCCGCACCGAGAACAACCGTGTAGTGAATTTCCCGGCGCCGGTTGAATCGCACGCGAGGTTGATCGGCCAGATGGTCGACGTGAAGATCGTCCACGCGTATCCGCACTCACTGCGCGGCGAACTCGTGCTGCTGCACGACGACGTCCCGACGACCACGCATTAAGCAACTTCCCGAAGCGCAACGAAACCGACAGGATCGACCCACCGCCTTGAAGACCACTCAGCAGCATCTGGAATTCACCGCGCCGCGCGAAGACAACACGCGGCTTGCCAACCTCTGCGGCCCGCTCGACGAAAACCTGCGGCAGATCGAGCAGGCGCTCGACGTCACGCTACAACGCCGCGGCCATCGCATCGCGATTCGCGGACGCGGCGCGAAGATCGCGCTCACGGCGCTCGAAAACTTCTACAACAACGCGCGCGACCCGCTGTCGGTCGACGATATCCAGCTTGCGCTGGTCGAAGCGCGTCATCCGGCACGCGGCCGCGCGAACGGCGTGGACCACGCGGACGCGCGTTTTCCCGGCAATCCGGATCACCCGTTCGATCAGCCTGCCGATGACAGCGACGAAGACCTCGAAGAACTCGGTCCGAAGCTGTACACGCGCCGCGCGGATCTGCGCGGCCGTACACCGGCCCAGCGCGAGTATCTGAAGCAGATCGTCTCGCACGACGTGACGTTCGGCGTCGGGCCGGCCGGTACGGGCAAGACGTATCTCGCCGTAGCATGCGCGGTCGATGCGCTGGAGCGCGATCAGGTGAAGCGGATCGTGCTGACGCGTCCGGCCGTCGAAGCCGGTGAACGGCTCGGCTTCCTGCCGGGCGATCTCGCGCAGAAGGTCGATCCGTATCTGCGTCCGCTGTACGACGCGCTGTACGACCTGCTCGGCTTCGACAAGACCGCAAAGATGTTCGAGCGCCAGATGATCGAAATTGCGCCGCTCGCGTACATGCGCGGCCGCACGCTGAATCACGCGTTCATCATCCTCGACGAGGCGCAGAACACCACGCCCGAGCAGATGAAGATGTTCCTCACGCGGATCGGCTTCGGCTCGAAGGCCGTGGTGACCGGCGACACGACCCAGGTCGACCTGCCGCGCGGCGCGAAAAGCGGGCTGATCGAGGCGCAGCAGGTGCTGTCTGAAGTGCGCGGCATCGCGCTCACGCGCTTTACCAGCGTGGACGTGGTGCGGCATCCGCTGGTCGCGCGCATCGTCGAGGCGTACGACGCGCATTCTGCGAAAGCCCTCGAAAAGCCGTCCGACTCCCGCTGACCGAAAACCAGTGCCAGCCGACCGACGACACGAAAAAGCATCCGCATGAGCCGCGCCCCGAAACTGACGCTGAACCTGCAATTTCCGGCTTCGAAAGCCTTTCCTGAGCACAAGGCGATCCTGCCGCGCGCGACTGTCGCCGGCTGGATCAAGGCCGCGCTCTTCGCGGATGCCGAACTGACGGTGCGCCTCGTCGACGCCGAAGAAGGCCGCACGCTGAACCGCACGTATCGCGGCAAGGACTACGCGACCAACGTGCTCACCTTCGCGTATGCCGAATCGGAAAACGATCCGGTAACCGGCGATCTGATCCTGTGCTGTCCGGTGGTCGAGAAGGAAGCCGCTGAACAGGGCAAGTCACTGGAAGAGCACTATGCGCACCTTTTAGTCCACGGTACGCTGCATGCGCAGGGCTACGATCACGAGGTCGAAGAGGAAGCGCAGGAAATGGAAGGCATCGAGACGGACATCCTCCTTAAACTCGGCTTCTCCGATCCTTACTGACACCGCCGGAATCACCGTGAGCGCCCGTTACCCCACTCCCGCCGAAACCAGCCATTCACCGTGCCCGGACTATCCGCCGGCGCTCGGCGAATCGCGGCTGCTGACGGACGAGGAGCGGACCGAATCGCTGGAATGCGCGCTGCGCTCATGGGACCGGAAGAGCGACCTTTGGCTCTTCGGTTACGGCTCGCTAATCTGGAATCCCGGTCTGCCGACGGTCGAGGCCATGCGCTCGAAAGTGCACGGGTATCACCGGGGGCTGTATCTGTGGTCGCGCGTGAATCGCGGCACGCCGGAACAGCCGGGGCTTGTCCTCGCGCTCGATCGCGGTGGTTCGTGCACCGGCATCGCTTTCCGGCTCGCTGCTGATGGCGCGATGCCGCATCTCGAAGCGCTCTGGCGACGCGAAATGGCGATGGGCTCATACCGGCCGACGTGGCTGCCGTGCGTACTCGCAGACGGCCGCCGCGTCGACGCGCTCGCCTTCGTGATGCGGCGCGACGTACCAAGCTACACCGGCAAGCTGCGCGACGATACGATCAGGACCGTCTTCGGCTGCGCCAGCGGCCGCTATGGCACGACGCTCGATTACGTCAGCCGCACGGTCGCGGCGCTGCGCGAAAGCGGGATGCCCGATCGCGCGCTCGAAGCACTGCTCACCCGCTGCCGGTGACTTTTCGGCCCGAACCCAGCTGGATTCTTGTTGGGTCAACCCAAAACCACGTCCATTTTTGACGAGACGTCCCGCCACCGGGTTTCTGCGTTAGGATTAAACCTCACCTCGCACTTTTCGCGATGCTGTCCCCAGGCACCCGGAACCGCGGGATTCGCTATCCGGCCAGGTGCGGCCGGACACGGAGCCGCCATGTGCGTGGTGTATCCTTAACGCTCTGCCACAACGCGCCCAGTCTTGCCGGGCGCACCACCATGAACGACACGTATCCCAGTCGACGCCATACCGACAAACCGCCAGAAAAGCGCTCACTGCTTGAGCGACTGACCGACTTCATCTCGCCCGAGCCCGACTCCCGCGGCGAACTCCTCGAAATCCTGCAGGACGCGCACGAACGCAATCTGATCGACGCCGATTCGCTGTCGATGATCGAAGGCGTGTTCCAGGTGTCCGAACTCTGCGCGCGCGACATCATGATCCCGCGTGCACAGATGGACGCGGTCAACATCGCGGAAACACCTGAAGAATTCATGCCGTACGTGCTGGAAAAGGCGCACTCGCGCTACCCGGTGTACGACGGCAATCGCGACAACGTCATCGGCGTGCTGCTCGCGAAAGACCTGCTGCGCTACTACGCCGAAGAAGAATTCGACGTGCGCGGCATGCTGCGCCCGGCCGTGTTCATCCCGGAATCGAAGCGCCTGAACGTGCTGCTGCATGACTTCCGCGTGAATCGCAATCACATCGCGATCGTCGTCGACGAATACGGCGGTGTGGCGGGCCTGATTACGATCGAAGACGTGCTGGAACAGATCGTCGGCGATATTGAAGACGAATACGATTTCGACGAGGAAAGCGGCAACATCATCGCCTCGCCGGATGGACGTTTCCGCGTGCGTGCGCTGACCGAGATCGCGCAGTTCAACGAAGCGTTCAATACGCACTATTCCGACGAGGAAGTCGACACGATCGGCGGGCTGGTGACGCATCACTTCGGGCGCGTGCCGCATCGCGGCGAAAAAGTCCGCATCGACGACCTGATCTTCGAGATCCTGCGTGGCGACGCGCGGCAGATTCACATGCTGCTCGTGCGCCGTGACCCGATGGCCGGCCAGCGCGAGCGCGACGCCCAGCACGTCCAGACCTGATCTTCCCAGGCGCGTCCCTGATCTTTCTCTCACCTTTCCCGCCGACCGCGTAACGATGGCCGACCCGATCTCTTCCCGTCTGCGCCGTGGCGTGACGTCCACCGCCGCAGAAGCGGGCCGGCGCGCGCTGCCGCGCTGGCACTACCTCATCGCGCTGGTTGCTGGCGCGGCGAACACCCTCTCCTTCGCCCCGACGCCGCATGGCGGCTGGCTCGAACTCGCGCTCTTCGCGTTCTTCTACGCGTGGCTCACGCGCACGACCGGCTGGAAAAGCGCGGCGCTGACTGCCGGCGCGTTCGGCTTCGGCAATTTCGTCACCGGCGTGTGGTGGCTGTACGTCAGCATGCACTTCTACGGCGGCATGCCGGCGCCGCTGGCGGCCACGGCGCTCGTGCTGTTTTCGCTGTATCTCGCGCTATATCCGGCTCTTGCCGCCGGCGTCTGGTCGTTCTGCGCCGGCCACGCGCGTAACGGCAGGCTCGGCGACAAACCTTTCTCGCCCACCTGGCACGGCGCGTTCGCGTTCGCCAGCGCATGGGCGATCGGCGAATGGCTGCGCGGGACGGTTTTCACCGGCTTTCCATGGCTTGCGAGCGGCTATGCGCAGGTCGACGGACCGCTTGCCGGGTTTGCGCCGGTCGCGGGCGTGTACGGCGTCGGCTGGATGCTGGCGCTCTTCGCCGCGCTGATCGTGCAGGCGGCGACGCGCGCTCGCGAACCGGTTGCGTCAGTTGACACCAATCGCCCGCGCAACAGGCGCATCGGGCGCGTGCTCACGCCTGCTATCGTCGCTATCGCGCTGCTCGCGGCCGGCATGCTGCTGCCGCTGGTGCAATGGACGGTGCCGTCCGGCGCGGCGCTTTCCGTGCGTCTGCTGCAAGGCAACGTCAAGCAGGAAATGAAGTTCGAGGAATCGGGCGTGATGGCCGCGATCAACGAATTCCAGCAGATGATCACCGCGAAGCCCGCGGATCTGATCGTCACGCCGGAAACCGCGATTCCAGTGCTCGCACAGCAGGTTCCGCAACCGTTCGCGAGCGCCGTGCGCCAGTTCGCCGACACGACGAATTCGTCGATCGTATTCGGCGCGGTCGGCGGCACGGTGACGCCGGAAGGTCAGGTCGTCGACTATACGAACAGTCTCTTCGGCATCACGCCGGGTTCGCACGACGTGTATCGCTACGACAAGCATCATCTCGTGCCGTTTGGCGAATTCGTGCCGTGGGGTTTTCGCTGGTTCGTGAACCTGATGAGCATTCCGCTCGGCGATTTCGCGCGTGGCGATCCGGTGCAGAAGCCGTTCCTGGTTCACAACCAGGCGATCGCGCTCGACATCTGCTACGAAGACATCTTTGGCGAAGAGATCGCACGGACGGTGCGAGAAAGCGACACGCCCGCCGGCGTGCTCGTCAACTCGACGAATCTCGCGTGGTTCGGCGACACGATCGCACTGGACCAGCATCTGCAGATCGCCCGCATGCGCTCGCTGGAAACCGGCCGCCCGATGCTGCGCGCGACGAATACCGGCACCACGGCTGCAATCGACGCACGGGGCAAGGTGATCGCGCGGTTGCCTGTCTATACGGCCGGTTCGCTCGAAGCGACCGTGCAGGGCACGGCGGGTGAAACGCCGTACGTGACGAGCGGGAACAACACGGTGCTGGCGGTTTCGCTGTTGTTGCTCGCGTTTGGGTTTGCGTTTGGGCCGGGGCGGGAGAACGGCAAAAGCCGCATACGCCGCGACCAGAACGGCGATCAAAACGACGAACACAACGCCTGACCACTGCCGAAAGTCTCAACGCACCGTCAATCCGGTAAAATTCAACGTTTTAGCACTTGGGCCGCGCGAGCGGCCGGCTGCTGTGCGAGGCAAGTCCTCGCGTCCAGCAATCGGGCCGCGGGCCGCGTCCTGCCTGAAAGGCACTTCATGCTCACGTTTCAGCAAATCATCCTGACGCTGCAGTCCTACTGGGACAAGCAGGGTTGCGCGCTGCTCCAGCCGATCGACATGGAAGTCGGCGCGGGCACGTCCCACGTTCACACGTTCCTGCGCGCGATCGGCCCTGAGCCGTGGCGCGCGGCATACGTCCAGCCGTCGCGTCGTCCGAAAGATGGCCGTTATGGCGAGAACCCGAACCGTCTGCAGCACTACTACCAGTACCAGGTCGTGCTGAAGCCGGCACCGGAAAACATCCTCGACCTGTACCTCGGCTCGCTCGAAGCACTCGGCTTCGACCTGAAGCAGAACGATGTGCGCTTCGTCGAGGACGACTGGGAAAATCCGACGCTCGGCGCGTGGGGTCTCGGCTGGGAAGTCTGGCTGAACGGCATGGAAGTTACGCAGTTCACGTACTTCCAGCAGGTCGGCGGTCTCGACTGCAAGCCGGTGCTCGGCGAAATCACCTACGGGCTCGAACGTCTCGCGATGTATCTGCAGAAGGTCGAGAACGTGTACGACCTCGTCTGGACCGAGTGGGAAGAGCAAGGCCCGAACGGTGCGGAAATGCGTCGCCTCACGTATGGCGACGTGTATCACCAGAACGAAGTCGAACAGTCGACGTACAACTTCGAGCACGCCAACGTCGATCTGCTGTTCACGTTCTTCAACAGCTACGAGGCGGAAGCGAAGCGCATGATCGACGCGCAGATCGCCCTGCCCGCGTACGAACTCGTGCTGAAGGCCGGCCATACGTTCAACCTGCTCGACGCGCGTGGCGCGATTTCCGTGACGGAACGTGCGGCGTATATCGGCCGCATCCGCGCGCTGTCGCGTCTCGTTGCGCAGGCTTACTACGATTCGCGCGAAAAGCTCGGTTTCCCGATGCTCGGCAATCCGGTGCACCGCGTGCCCGGCCTGACCACCGACGCACAGGACGCCGCGATGCCCGCCTGGGCGCCGCCGCTCAAAGTCGAACGCAAGATCGACGCCGACTGACGAGACCAAGAACACATGACTCATCCCCAACACACCCTGCTCGTCGAACTGCTGACCGAGGAATTGCCGCCGAAAGCGCTCGCGCGTCTCGGCGATGCATTCGCTGAAGGCATTGCGCAACGCCTCGCGGCGCGCGACCTGGTCGACGGTGAACCTTCGTTCGAACGTTACGCGACGCCGCGCCGTCTCGCGATCGTCATCCAGAACGTGCGCGACGTCGCGCCCGAAAAGCATGTGCGTGAAAAAGTGCTGCCGGTGTCGGTCGCGCTCGATAAGGACGGCCAGCCCACCGCACCGCTCGCCAAGAAACTCGCCGCGCTCGGCTTCCCCGATTTCTCGGTGAACGATCTCGAACGCGCACCGGACGGCAAGGCCGAAGCATTCTTCCTGCGCTATGCAGCGCCTGGCGCCACGCTCACCGAAGGTCTGCAGGCCGCGCTCGACGAAACGCTCGCCAGGCTGCCGATCCCAAAGGTCATGACGTATCAGCGTCCCGACGGCACCAACGTGGAGTTCGTGCGTCCGGCGCATCGTCTGACCGCCCTGCATGGCGACAAGGTCGTGCCGGTCAGCGCACTCGGCGTCGACGCCGACGAGACGACGCTCGGCCATCGTTTCCTGTCGGAAGGTTTCGTGCAGATCCAGCACGCCGACACGTACGCTGAAACGCTGATGCACAAGGGCCGCGTGATTCCGAATTTCGCGGACCGCAAGGAAACGATCCGCACGCATCTGCTCGCGCAGGCGAACGGCGATCAGGTCGTGATGCCGGAAGCGCTGCTGGATGAAGTGACGTCGCTGGTCGAATGGCCGGTGGTGTACGCGTGCAATTTCGAGGACGAATTCCTGCAGGTACCGCAGGAATGTCTGATCCTCACGATGCAGACGAACCAGAAATACTTCGCACTCACCGATGCCGCGGGCAAGTTGCGTTCGCGCTTCCTGATCGTGTCGAACATCGAGACGAAGACACCCGGCGACATCATCGAAGGCAATGAGCGCGTCGTGCGTCCGCGTCTTGCCGATGCGAAGTTCTTCTTCACGCAGGACAAGAAGAAGCCGCTCGCCGACCGTGTACCGCTGCTCGCGAACGTCGTATATCACAACAAGCTGGGCTCGGCGCTGCAACGCGTCGAACGTGTCGAAGCGCTGGCTGGCGCAATCGCCGTGCTGCTGAACGCTGACGTCGCGCTCGCCAGGCGCGCCGCGCGTCTTGCGAAGGCGGATCTGATCACCGACATGGTCGGCGAATTCCCCGAGCTGCAGGGCACGATGGGCACGTACTACGCGCGCCACGATGGCGAGCCGGAAGAAGTCGCGCTCGCGTGCTCGGAACACTATCAACCGCGTTTCTCGGGCGACGCATTGCCCTCGACGACAACCGGCACGATCGTCGCGCTCGCGGACAAGCTCGAAACGCTCGTCGGCATCTGGGGCATCGGCCTGCAGCCGACCGGCGAGAAAGATCCGTTCGCGCTGCGCCGTCACGCGCTGGGCGCGCTGCGGATTCTGGTCGAGAAGCAGTTGCCGGTCGACCTCGTCGAACTGCTGCGCGCGGCTTATGCGCAGTTCGCGTCGGTACCTGATGTCGCCGATTCGACCGATGCGATCTACGAATTCAGCATGGACCGGCTGAAGGGTCTGCTGCGCGAACGCAGCTACGCGCCGGGCGAAATCGACGCGGTGCTCGCGCTGAACCCGACGCGTCTCGATGACATCATTGCGCGCCTCGATGCAGTCCGCGAATTCGCGACGCTCTCTGAAGCGGCGTCGCTCGCGGCGGCGAACAAGCGGATCTCGAACATCCTGAAGAAGTCCGAAGGCGCGACAACGCGTGGCGTGCAGGCTGCGCTCTTCGTCGAACCGGCGGAAAAGGCGTTGTTTGCGCAACTCGAACAGGTCGCACCGCGCGTGCAGACGCAACTGGCCGAACGCAACTACACGGGCGCATTGACCGCGCTCGCGGCGCTGCGTGAACCTGTCGATGCCTTCTTCGACGACGTGATGGTCAACGCCGAAGATCCGGCGTTGCGCGCGAACCGTCTGGCCTTGCTCGGCGCACTGCATCAGCAGATGAACTGCGTCGCCGACATTTCGCGGCTCGCCGCCTGAGCGCCGCACCATGCCGACCAGCGCGAAAAAAATCGTGGTGCTCGACCGTGATGGCGTGATCAACGTCGATTCGGATGCGTTCATCAAATCGCCAGACGAATGGGTCGCGCTGCCAGGCGCGCTCGAAGCGATCGCGCGCCTGAACCAGGCGGGCTATCGCGTGGCGATTGCGACGAACCAGTCCGGCATCGGACGCGGTCTCTTCGACATGAACGCGCTGAACGCGATGCATCTGAAGATGCACAAGATGGCTGCGAACGTCGGCGCTCGCATCGATGCTGTATTTTTCTGCCCGCACACGGCGGAAGATCAATGCGAATGCCGCAAGCCGAAGCCGGGCATGCTGAAGATGATCATCGAGCGCTTCGAGGTCGATCCGGAAGAAACACCGGTGGTCGGCGATTCGCTGCGCGATCTGCAGGCGGGTGCCACGCTCGGTTTTATCCCGCATCTGGTGCTGACCGGCAAAGGCCAGAAAACGCTCGCCGCCGGCGGCCTGCCCGAAGGCACGGTTGTGCATGCGGACCTGCGCGCGTTCGCGCTCGACTTCCTCTCCGAAGAACACGAGTGATGCGACCCGCGCGCATCATTCTCACTGATTGACACGCCGATGCGCTTTATTCGTTCACTGCTGCTGCTGGTCTATTTCGTCGTTTTTACGGTGCCGTACGCCACGGCATGCTTTATCGCGTTTCCGTTCATGCACGCCGACACCCGTTACTGGATGGCGGCCGGCTGGTGTCGCGCGACGCTGCATGCCGTGCGATGGCTGAACGGCATCCGCTACCGCATCGAAGGCTTCGAGAATCTGCCTGACGGTCCCGCGGTGCTGCTGCCGAAACATCAATCGGCGTGGGAGACGCTCGCGTTTCCAGCGCTGATGCCGCGCCCGCTCTGCTACGTGTTCAAGCGTGAACTGCTCTACGTGCCGTTCTTCGGCTGGGCGCTCGGCTTGCTGAAGATGGTCCACATCGATCGCAAGGAAGGCAAGTACGCGTTCGACTCCGTGATCAAACAAGGCAAGGCGCGCATGGCCGAAGGCGCATGGGTGATCATGTTCCCCGAAGGCACGCGCACGCCGACGGGCAAGAAAGGCAAGTACAAGACGGGTGGCGCGCGCTTCGCGATTGCGTCCGGCGCGCCGGTCGTGCCGATCGCACACAACGCAGGACGTGTGTGGCCGCGCAACTCGTTCATCAAATATCCGGGTATAGTCACGGTGTCGATCGGCAAGCCGATTGAGACGACGGGGCTCACGCCCGACGAAGTGAACACGCGCGTCGAAACGTGGATCGAAGCGGAAATGCGTCGCATCGATCCTGCTGCGTATAGCGCTGCGGAAAGCACGCCCACCGCTGCCCGAATCTGACGCGCCCCACGCCACCACGTGGCGTATAGCGCGAAGCCGAAGCCGATGCAGAAGTCTCCCACGCCGCAGCCCGCTGCGGCGCTCGATAGCCGGCAACTCGATCTGCCGCTCTTCGCCGAGCCGGCTGTCCCGATGCCGTCCTCTCCCGCGTCACCCCCAACCTCGCCTCCATCACAGAAGCCGGGCGCCCTGTACGCGCCCGATGGCACGAAGTTGCGCAGCCTGACGCTCGGCGCGCAGACGTTGCACTATCTGTTGAAGCGGTCAGCGCGTCGTTCGATCGGTTTCGCGATCGACAGCACGGGGCTCACGATCACCGCGCCGCGCTGGGTGACGCTCGCCGATATCGAAACGGCCATCACGGAAAAGCAGCGCTGGATATTCACGAAGCTCAATGAATGGCAGAACCGCGTCGAGCAGCGCGCGCTGCCGCGCGTCGACTGGAAAGATGGCGCGCAGGTGCCCTATCTCGGCAAGCCCGTCAGCGTGACGCTGGCGGCGTCGCGTGGCACGCTCGCGTTCGATGCACGACACGCTGCACTGCTCCTGCCATTGCCACAGCACGCCGATCCGCAGCAGATCAAGGATCGCGTGCAGGGCTGGCTGCAGAACGAGGCGAAGCGCATCTTCGGCGAGCGGCTCGCGATCTATGCGGAGAAGCTGGGTGTGAGTTATCGCGCGTACGCATTGTCGTCGGCGGCGACGCGCTGGGGCAGTTGCTCCAGCGACGGACGCATCCGTCTCAACTGGCGGCTCATTCACTTCCCGCTGTCGATCATCGATTACGTCGTCGCGCATGAACTCGCGCATCTGCGTGAGATGAATCACAGTCCGCGATTCTGGGAAACGGTCGAATCGATTTTCCCGGAGTTTCGTGAAGCGCGGCAGACGCTCAAGCATCATCCGCCCGAATTGTTGCCCACGCTTTGATGCGCCGGGCAACGCGCTTACGAATCTATCGATAAGCAAAAAAGCAGAAGGCCCGCTCACCGAGCGGGCCTTCTGCTTTGTCTTGCATGCGCAGACGCGCGTTACGATTTCTTCTGGATGAATTCGATCTTGTAGCCATCCGGGTCCGTGACGAACGCGATCACCGTCGTACCGTGTTTCATCGGACCGGCTTCGCGAACGACCGTGCCGCCCTGTGCCTTGATCTTTTCGCAGGCGGCGTAAGCGTCGTCGACTTCGACAGCCAGATGGCCGAACGCCGTGCCGAGGTCATACGATTCCGTATCCCAGTTGTGCGTGAGTTCGAGCACGGTGCCGTCGCGCTCGTCTTCGTAGCCGACGAACGCAAGCGTGAATTTTCCTTCCGGATAGTCATTGCGGCGCAGCACTTTCATGCCGAGCAGTTCGGTATAAAAAGCGATCGAACGGTCGAGGTTGCCGACCCGGAGCATGGTGTGTAGCAGGCGCATCGTGGACTCCCAGTTGCATTGATGTCGAGGACGTAAATGTACCAAGGAACCCGCGACGCCGCTGAACGCCGGCTCGTTTCCCCGCTCAGCCGGCGCCGTCGCGCAGCACCCGCCGCAGGATCTTGCCGACCGCACTCTTCGGCAGTTCCGTGCGGAATTCGATCAGCTTCGGTCGCTTGTAACCAGTGAGCTGCGTCGCGCAGAACGCGAAGATATCCGCCTGTGAGAGCGCCGGGTCTTTCTTCACGATGAAAAGCTTTACGACTTCACCGGAATGCGCGTCCGGCACACCAAGCGCGACCACTTCGAAAACGCCCGGATGTTTCGCCACCACATCTTCGATCTCGTTCGGATACACGTTGAAACCCGACACAATGATCATGTCCTTCTTGCGATCGACGAGCTTCACGAAGCCGCGCTCGTTCATCACGCCGATGTCGCCCGAACGGAAGAAACCGTCGGGCGTCATCACGCTCGCCGTTTCCTCCGGACGGTTCCAGTAGCCGGCCATCACCTGCGGACCGCGGATGCAGATTTCGCCGGGCTGACCTTGCTGCACTTCGTTACCTTCGTCGTCGCGGATCGAGATTTCCGTCGACGGTAACGGCACGCCAATCGAGCCGCTGAATTGCGTCGCACCGGGCGGATTGCTGCTCACGGACGGCGACGTCTCCGACAAACCGTAGCCTTCGACGATCGGCACACCGGTCACCGCTTGCCAGCGTGCGGCGACGGCGTGCTGAACGGCCATGCCACCACCCGTCGCCTGAACGAGCTTCGAGAAGTCGAGTGATGCGAAATCCGAATCGTTGACGAGTGCGTTGAAGAGCGTATTCACTGCGGGAAACGCGTTGATCGTGTAATCGCGCAGCGTGCGGACCATCGCGGGAATATCGCGCGGATTCGGGATCAGGATGCCGAGGCCACCGGTGCGCATCGACAGCAACCCGCAGACGGTCAGCCCGAAGACGTGATACAGCGGCAGCGCGACGACCGTGACGTATTGCGCGATATCGTCGCGGCCACGGCAGGCAGCTTCACGCCACGCTTCCGATTGCAGCACGTTCGCGATCAGATTGCGATGCAGCAGCGTCGCGCCTTTCGACACGCCGGTTGTTCCGCCCGTGTATTGCAACACGGCGACATCGTCCGGTGAAATCGCGACGCGCGTGAAGGGGGCGTCCGCGCCTTGCTGAAGCGCCCGCTCGAATGACACATGCGAAGGTGGAAGCGTACCGGCGTTACCGGCAACCGAGGCGACAACCACATAACGCACCTGCGTATTGCGCTCGACTGCATGCAGCGTCGGCAGGAAAGCGTCGAGCAGCACGAGCGCTTCCGCGCCGCTGTCGTTCAACTGATGTTCCAGTTCACGCGACGTGTACAACGGATTCACATTCACGACGACATAGCCCGCACGCAGGATCGCGGCCAGCGTCACCGGATAGTGCAGCAGGTTCGGCAGCATCACCGCGATGCGCGCGCCACGTTCGAGCCCTTGCGACTGGAACCACGCGGCGAGCGCGCGCGACCGGTTGTCCAGGTCCGCGTAAGTCAATTCCCGGCCCATGCACACGAACGCGCGCCGTGTCGCGAAGGTGAGAAAGCTCGCTTCGAGCAGATCAGCAAGCGAACCGTGCGGCGTGGTATCGATCTCCGCGGGCACGCCGGGCGGGTACGACTTCAGCCAGATTTTTTCCATGTCTCCTCCATTTTTGGGGCGCGTCGCGCGCGGCCTGGCGCGTGGCGAGCGCCGGCATACGTCGTGACAACCAAAACCGGAATTTCTATTCCGTTTTCTACTTAAAAAAAATCAGCCAGCTGCCGGCAGATCCAGGCAACGGCGAAACTGCTTTTGAAGGTAAGGCGCAAGCCGGCGGCTGGTCAGCGACAGCGGCCCCGGATCGTTCAGCACGCTGTTCACCAGCATGCCGAGCATCAGCTGCAAGGCGGCGAGCACTTCGAATTCGAGCGCGGCGCGGTCAACTTTCTGTGCCTTCTGCTCATTCGCGAGTACGAGCGCATCGACCAGCTTCGGCACGATCAGCGCCTGAACTTCCTGATTGCCGTGCCTGATCGCATCCCACGTCGACTTGCGCTGCGAAGCGCGCAGCAACGACGCGTGATACAGCCCGCGATTGCGGCGAAACGCGCGCACGTACACCAGAACCATGGCATCGGCGATGGCGCCGGCATCGTTCGACTCCCATGCCGCTTCGGACACCATGACCTCGCGCACCTTGCCGAGCCCTCCGGCGATCACGCCGTCCTGCACGACGTCGAAGAACGTGTCCTTGTTGTCGAAGCGCCGGTAAAACGCACCAATCGACGTGCCCGCACGCTCGACGATATCGGTGATCGACAGGTCGTCCAGACTGCCGCACTCCTCGATCAGTTCGCGGCCGGCCTGCAGCATCTTCGCGAAGCCGAGCTGACTGCGGGTCTGAAGCGGAGCGCTGGTTGTCTGGAGCGGTTCGCGGGGGCGTCGTTGAGCGGTGGACATGCGTGTAAAGGTGGACTTACGGTGTTTCGTGGGGTCCGCGGCACAATGCCGACGAACATCAAAACCGGAATCCGGATTCCGGATCCGTCCGCGATCGGATGGACTTTGTCAACGGCGCGCGGGGCAAGCTCAGGGAAAGTATGGGGTCTGGGGATCGGCTTGCAGGCTCAACGCCGGCTGGCTCAGGTGGACGCGCTCTGCGGCACGCGCGAAGCTACCTTCCTCGGCCAGCGCAACGAGATGCGTGAGGCGGCGGGAACTGATCCCATGCATATTCTGCAACGTCCTTATAAAGAGATTGCACTTGATTTATTTCGTTATACCACCTCAAATGGGCGAAAACACGGCGACCCTGACCCGGATACCGGCCAGCGGCGCTACACAGGAGACAGGTTTTGCCCACTTCATATTCCGCATTGTGCATGGCTGAGCCAACGCGCATAACCCCTCGCCAACCGCACGACGACGCCCTCTGCCACTCACCGCGACTCTCAGCGCACAATGCACGCCGTGTCCTGTTGCATCCGGCATCGCAGCGCAAATCGCAAGGAGTTGCCCATGAGTGAAGCGCAAGGTTCGGGGTTTGGCGTCGCGGACGCGGCGCCCGTCACGACGACGGGAAACCGTCGCTGGGTGATCGTCGCGTCGCTGTTTCTCTTCATGCTGATCAACTTCGCCGACAAGGCCGTGCTCGGTCTCGTCGCGGTGCCGATGATGCGTGACATGCAGTTGACGCACGCGCAGGTCGGACTGGTGGGCAGCGCGTTTTTCCTGCTGTTTTCGCTGTCGGGAATCGGCGTTGGCCTGATCGCCGATCGCATCGACGTCAAATGGCTGCTCGCCGGGCTCGCGCTGACGTGGGCCGTCGCGCAGTTGCCGCTCGCGTGGCCAGCAAGCTTCGCGACGCTGATCGCGTGTCGCGTGCTGCTCGGCGCCGGTGAAGGTCCCGCTGCGGCGCTCGCGCTGCACGTCGCCTACACATGGTTCGACGATCACGAGCGCAGCCTGCCGACGACGTTCGTCCAGCAAGGCGCAACTGCGGGCGTCGTCATTGCCGGTCCGCTGCTCACCTGGGTCACCGTGCGCTGTGACTGGCACGCGGCGTTTCTCGCGCTCGGCGTCGTCGGCGTGCTGTGGACGCTGCTCTGGCTGTGTGTCGGCAAGACGGGCAATGCCGGCAAAGGTAACGGCAATGCGAGCGGCATGCCGCACAACCGCGTGCCTGCATTGCGGATCGCAACCGGTTCGCAGACGCGCGTCAGCTACCGACGGCTGCTCGCCGATCGCACCGTGATCGGCGTGCTGCTGCAATGCTTCGTCGGATATGCAGTGATCGCAATCGGGCTCACCTGGGTGCCGGCGTATTTCCGCGTCGGGCTCGGCTTCAGCGCCACGCAGACGGGCAACCTGTTCGGTTTGCAGGTCGCGACGCAGATTCCCGTCGGGATCGCGCTCGCCGTGTTTTCACATCGTCTTCTGAAGCGCGGCGTGCCGTCGCGCCGCGCGCGGGGCACGCTGATCAGCGTGGCGTGTGTCGTCAGCGGCATCGCTTACTGCATGCTGCACTCGGACGCGCCTGCTCTCGTGAAAGTCGGTCTGCTGGCGGTCGCGTTCGCACTGGCGAGTCAGGTCTTCACGTTTGGACCGCTGCTCATCGCGGAAATCGCGCCGGGCGCGCAACGCGGCGCGCTGCTGGCGATCACGAATGCGATCGTGACGACGGCAGGCCTGATCGGGCCAGTTGCGATGGGCAAGCTGCTTGGCGTTGCCAGCGATCATCATGGCTATGAAACCGGCTTCGCGATCACCGGTGCACTGCTGGTTTTGACCGGTGTCGCGGGTTTCGCGCTGCTCGACCCGCAGCGCTCGCGCGGGAAACTGCAGGCGACCCAATAGCCTCAGAACAAATGCCGCAAGCCAGCCATGATGCCAAGCTGCGTACTCTTCTGCGCGAGCCCGATCCCATTCACGCCCTGCAACTGCGCGCCGATCAGATCGCCGTGATACTGCGCGTAGTCGCCCTCCAGGTAGACGTCGGTGCGTTTGGACAGCGCGTAGTCGGCGACCAGCTGGTATTGCCACGCCGAACCATCCTGCGCCGCCGTCTTGCCGTCCTGTAGCGTGCGCCAGACGTTGGCGGCCAGGTGCCACGTGGCGCCAAGCTGCTGCGTGATCCCGCCCATGATCATGCGACGCCTCGAAAAATCCGTGTACTTGAGCGCGGCGAGCACGGGCGCCGTGAACGGCCCGTTCGCGAAGTTCGAAAATCCGGCGTCATTCTGGTTGACGATATAACCTGCGGCGAAACGCGTCTTGTCCCACGTGTACGAACCGCCGACGGTCCACGCCAGCGAACCCGACCCGTTGACCGAATCTTTCGACTCCTCATAGGCGCCGCCGATGTTGACCGGACCGCCCTTCGGCGCCCACGCCATCGCTGCGCCGTACTGGCTGCCATACGACGTGTGACCCGCGACGCCGCCGAACGCGTAAGCCGCCGAGAACATGACATCGTGAAAATGCGCCTGGTACTGGACCTGATTGCTGGTCCAGATCCCACCGGAAAGCGTCACTTCCGGCTGGAAACTGAAGTCGTACGGAATCCACGGATTACTGCCGTAACCGCCAATCGTGATGCCTTCGATCATCACGTTGAACTGCCGCCCAATGACGACCTGTCCATATGACGTCGACCGGATGCCGACATTCGCCTCATTGAAGAACGGCAACGTCGGATCGTTCTGGCCGCTGTTCAGGTAGAAGCGGTTTTCGAGCTTGAAGAACGTGGACCAGCCGCCGCCCAGATCTTCTACGCCCTTCAGCCCCCAGCGGCTTTCGCTCATGCCACCGTTGCCCATCACGACTTTCGAATCGCCGGCCTTGTCGACGTTCGTCAAATAGCGGATGCTGCCGTCGACGATTCCATACAGTGTGACGCTGGATTGCGCGTGCGCCATCTGGCACGCGAGCGCCGCTGGAATCAATGCAAAACGCCACTTGCTCAACTTCGTCATACGGTCTCCCTGACAGCGCAGGATTGCGAACCTTGCATGACGGTCACTCCCGCAAGCGGGAGGTCCGTGGAACGTCGGACGAATGTACCCCAGAGCGCAAACTGCGGCCAGAACGCACTTTCAGGGCGTGGCGAAATGGAAGCACATGTGTGCAGTGGGGTCATCGCATCGGTGACACACGGCTTTTGATATGGTATGGCCTGCTTTCACCTGAAAAAGACAATGATCCTGCGTTTTTGCACGACAGCACGCACGACGGCGCGCATGACGGCGGTGAGCCGATGAGCACCGGTGCCGTTGCGGTCCGGCGTTCACCCGATACCTTCGCCATCCTGCTGATGGTCGCGCTGTGCGCGATCTGGGGCATGCAGCAGGTCGCCATCAAGAGCGCGAATGTTGCACTTGCACCGGTCTTTCAGGCGGGACTGCGCTCGGCGATTGCCGCGGTGCTCGTGTGCGGCTGGGCGCGCATGCGCGGCACGCCGCTCTTTCGCGACGACGGCACGCTCAGCGCTGGACTGCTGGCAGGCATGCTGTTCGCCGGTGAGTTCGTCTGCATCTTCCTCGGCTTGACGCTGACGAGCGCGTCGCGCATGGCTGTGTTTCTGTACACGGCACCGTGCTTTACGGCGCTCGGACTGCACTGGTTCGCCGACGGCGAACGCATGCGGCGCATCCAGTGGATCGGCATCATCACCGCATTTGCCGGCATGGCGCTCGCGTTTGCGGACGGTTTCGCGCGCGGCGGACCGGCGAATCATGCGTCGATGCTGGCGGGCGTGGCGGGCGATGCGTTAGGCGTGACTGGCGGCATCGTGTGGGCCGCAACGACGGTCGTTGTACGCGCAACAAAACTCGCGCATACGAGCGCGAGCAAAACGCTGTTCTATCAGCTGGCGGTATCGGCGGTGGTGTTGCTCGCGCTGTCCGTGCCGCTCGGGCAGGTGCATGTGGAAACGGTCACGCCGCTCGTGGTCGCGAGTCTCGCCTATCAGGCCGTGGTGGTCGCGTTCGTCAGCTATCTGATCTGGTTCTGGCTGCTGACGCGCTATATGGCGTCGCAACTTTCCGTATTTTCGTTTCTGACGCCGCTCTTCGGCGTGACGTTCGGCGTGCTTCTGCTCGGCGAATCGTTCAGCCTGCGGTTTCTGATGGCGGCCGCGCTGGTGCTCGTCGGCATCGCGCTGGTGAATGCGCCAGCACGCCGGCGCGTCGCGTAATACCCGACACGGACGATCAAACAGATTCCACGCCGCCCGACTGGCGTGACGGCGACGCCGACACCGTCTGCGCAACGCGCACGTACTCTTCGACCGGCACATCTTCCGCGCGGCGCTGCAGATCGAAGCCGAGCGCGTCGAAATCGATTACATCGCGATACGCGGAGAGCGTATTTCGCAGCATCTTGCGGCGCTGCGAAAACGCGGCGGTGACCACTTCGCCAAGCGTGCGCACGTCGACATCCGGCAGTTCGTGCGGCGCGCAGGGAATCATCCGCACGATCGCCGAATTCACCTTCGGCGGCGGCTGGAACGACTCGGGCGGTACATCGAGCAGCTTGTCGATCACGTAGCGATACTGCAGCATCACGGAGAGCCGTCCGAACGCCTTGCTGCCCGGCTCCGCGACCATCCGCTCGACTACCTCATCCTGCAGCATGAAATGCTGGTCGATCACAATCGGTGCGAACGTCGTCAGGTGAAACAGCAGCGGACTCGAAATGTTGTACGGCAGATTGCCGACGATCCGCAGCGACGGTGTGTCGCCCGGCGCGGCCAGCGAACCGAAGTCGAACGCGAGCGCATCGCCCGCGTGCAGTTCGAGCAGATCGCCGAACTGCTTCGTGAGACGCGCGATCAGATCGCGATCCAGTTCGACCGCGTGCAACGGCGCCTCGGGCGTCGAAAGGCGCTCGATCAGCGGACCGGTGAGCGCGCCGAGGCCAGGCCCGATCTCGACCATGCGTTCGCCGCGTTTCGGCGCGATCACGTCGACGATCGAGTCGATCACAGCCATGTCGACCAGAAAATTCTGTCCGAACCGCTTGCGGGCGAAATGGCCCTGATGCTGTCTGCTGCCTGGGCTGTTGGACATCGGAAAAACAGTAGAAAAGAGGTCAGGCCGCGCGACGATGGCGCGCCATCGAAACGGCGGTATCGATAGCGGCGATCAGGCTGCCCGCGTCCGCGCGGCCGGTGCCGGCGAGATCGAGCGCGGTGCCATGATCGACAGAAGTACGGATGATCGGCAGGCCGAGCGTGATGTTGATGCCTTCGCCGAAGGTCGCATATTTCAGGACCGGCAGGCCCTGATCGTGGAACATCGCGAGGACGCAATCGGCATCTTTCAGATAGCGCGGCTGGAACAGCGTGTCGGCCGGATAGGGGCCGCGTGCATCGATGCCCTTGCTGTTCGCGAGCGTCAAGGCAGGCGCGATCACATCGATTTCCTCGCGGCCCAGATAACCGTTTTCACCGGCATGCGGGTTGAGGCCGGTGACGAGAATACGCGGTGCAGGAATGCCGAAGTGATGACGCAGATCGTGATCGATGATGCGAAGCGTATCGACGATACCGTCGACTGTCAGCGCCGCCGACACGTCCTTCAGCGGCAGATGCGTGGTGGCCAGCGCGACGCGCAGCGGCCGCGGGCCGGTGCCCGCAAGCATCATGACGACGCGTGGCGTCTGCGTGCGCTCAGCCAGATATTCGGTATGGCCGGTGAAGGGAACGCCGGCGTCGTTGATCGTGCTCTTTTGCAGCGGCGCGGTGACGATCGCGTCGAAGGTGTGCGCAACCGCGCCGTCGATCGCGAGGTCGAGCAGTGTCAGCACGTAACGCCCATTCGCGGCGTCGAGCTTTCCGGCCTTCGACGGCACGCCAAGCGGCACGTGCTGCATGCGGACGCGTCCGCCCGCCCGCTCACCAGAAAGCGCAGCCCAGTCGACGCCCACTACTTTCGCCCGCTGCGCCAGCAGGTCCGCATCGCCCAGGACGGTGAACTGCGCGTCGGGCCAGTGCGCTGCCGCAGCCGCGAGCGCCTGCGCTGTCAGTTCCGGACCGACGCCGGCGGGTTCGCCGGTCGTGATGGCAATCTGCAGCGGGACGCCTTTCGGCTGGGCGGAGGGGCTCATGGCGATTATTGAAGGCTCGGCTGATCGATCTTGTAATCGATGTACGCGGTGTCGCGCAGTTCACGCAGCCAGTCGGCATAGGCCTGCTCGGCCTTGCGCTGGCCGATTGCCTGACGCGCCAGATCCATCTGCTGCGAAACTGACCCTTCTGCTTCGCGACGGCCCAGCACCTGGATCAGGTGATAGCCGTATTCGCTGCGCACCGGATCGCTGATCTGACCGTCCTGCAGCGAGTTCATCGCGCGTTCGAATTCCGGCACCGTTTCGCCCGGGCTGATCCAGCCGAGATCGCCGCCCTGCGACGACGAGCCGTCCTGCGAATACGTGCGCGCGAACTTGTCGAAATCGCCCTGGCCCGACTGGATTTCACGCTTGATCTCAAGCAGTTTCTGGCGCGCGGCCGGCTCCGACATGCCGTCGCCGATACGCAGCAGGATGTGGCGCACATGTGTCTGCGTGAGCTTCGACGCATCGGCGGAAGCCGCGCCCTGGCCGCTGCGACGCTCGACGAGACGCACGATTTCGAAGCCGTCGGCCGTGTGGATCACCGACGGGTTCACCTCGCCCGGACGCAGCGTCGACGCTGCCGTGACGAACTCAGGCGGCAACTTCGATTGCGACAGGAAGCCCATGTCGCCACCCTTTGCCGCATCGGGTGCCTGCGAATTCGCCTTCGCGAGCTTTCCGAAATTCGCGCCGCCCGTTGCTTCCTGCAGGAGTGCCTGTGCGCGTTGTTGCGCGGCCTCGATTTCGGTCTGCGGCGCGTTTTGCGCGGCCTTCAACAGAATGTGTTCGAAGTGCAGATCGCTCGTCTGGCCGGGGTTCGGTCCGCGCTGGCTGGCGATGTAATTCGCGACTTCGCCGTCGGACACGATGACCTTGCTGTCCACTTCCTTCTCACGCAGCTTCGACAGCGTCAGTTCGGTACGCGCGTCGTTCGTGAATACCGGCCAGGGCACGCCCTGTGCCTCGATCCGCGCATGGTAGACGTCGAGCGTCATGCCGTTCGACTGCGCGAGACGCTCCAGTGTGCGCTGCACAGTGGCGTCGTCGACGACGATGCCATCTTCCTTCGCGCGTTGCAGCTGGATGCGTTCGAGCACCATCTGGTTCAGCACCTGCGCCCGCAGCTGGTCGGCCGGCGGTATCGGCGCGTTCTGCTGTGTAAGACGCCGTGAGATCAGGCCGACGCGCTGATCGAGTTCGCGTTTTGTGATGACCCCGTTGTTCACCACGGCAGCGATCGTGTCGACCGTCTGGCCGTTGCTGTTGCCGAGAGCCTGTGCCTGTACGGACGAAACCGGCAGAAAGGACGCCGCGGCGGCGATTCCCGCTGCGAGCGTTGCGAGGCGAAGCTTTTTCATGATTGCCACAGATACTCCAGTGATGTCGGGCGCGCCCCGCCCGCTTTTTCGCATTTTATAAATGATCGGGCGACGGTCATTCGTAGTTCGTGAAACGCGCCTGAGGCGGCGTACTCGTCGGCAGCGGCGTGTAACCCGGCACGCTGTTGCGGAACGCCGAGACCAGCCCGTTGTCGACGTTCGACAGCCCCTTCAATGTCAGCTGCGCGAGGAACTTCGTACTCGTCGTGTGTTGCCCCGCTGTATTCAGACCGTTCGCATAGCGCTGGATACCCATGCCGAGCGTCCAGCAGTCGGCATCGTATTGCAGGCCGAGCAGGCCGTCGACCAGTCGATGCCCAACCACGTCGTAGTTCACCCGCGCGACGCTGTAAACACGATGCGTCAGCGGCCATTGCCCCGAGACCAGCACCTGGTTGATCGGCTGGTTGTCGAGCGTGGTGTTCGCGCGCGTGTAGCGGTACGCGACGTTGATCACCTTGCCCGATTCCGGACTGAAACCGAAACCGACGCTGGTTTTGGTCAGCTGATTGTTGTCGGCATTATATTGGAAGGCAGTTTCCGACGCGAAACCGGCCCCGAGCTTCAGCGACGCGCCCGCGATCAGGTCCGAATGCGTTGCCTGCGCGGTCGACTGTCCAGGTTGCAGCGTGACACGCTGGTCCTGGAAGTAATACTGCTGCGCGATCACGAAACGCGCGCGTTCGTCGCCGGTGGCCGGATTGATGAAGCGCGTCGTGAGTGCTGCCGTGATCCGGTTCGCATCGGCGATCCGGTCGCCACCGACGAACGTGTTCGGCGTGAAGATTTCCGCGAGACCGAAGTCGGAATCGGCGGTATCGAAGAGCGGCGCGAAGTTCTGGTTCTTATACGGCGTGTAGACGTAGTACAGCCGCGGTTCCAGCGTCTGGATGTAATCCTGGCCAAAGAGCCGCACCGAACGGTCGAAGATCAGCCCGGTATCGAAACTGAAGGTCGGGATCGATTCGGTGAAATTCTTCGGCTGCCCTGCTGGCGCTGTGCTCGCAATATTGTTGAGATCGTACGACGCGAAGTGCAACTGCACCTTCGGCGTGACGAAGTAGCCGGGCCCGACCACCGAATACGACAGGTACGGGTTGAACATCACCCGTTGACCTTCGGTCGTATTGTCCTGCGCGATCTTGAAGCGCGTGTAGTCCGCTTCCGCGCCGAAGTCGAAGCCGTCGACGTTGTACTTCGTGTACTTCACGTTCAACTGCGGCTCGCGTGAGTACGGCGGCGTCGAAGGCTCGAGCGTCTGCCAGTGCTGCTCGCGTGCGAGCACGGACCACGGGCCGTTGTTGTACGTCAACCCGGCTTCCTGCTGGTACAGCAGCTGCGTGCCGTTCAGGAACTGGCTGGTCGACGACGAAAGGTCTTCGGGATAGGTATTATCCGAAACCTTGTTGTAGTAGATGTAACCGCCGAACCCGTTGCCGAAGTTCTGGTTGTGCTGCAGGTAGATCGCGTAGCGGTCGGTCTTCGTGATCGCGTCGTGCGGCAGGAATTCGCCGGTGATCGTGCCGGAATAGGTCGGCGACAGGTAGCGGAACGTCGCCTGGGTCTGCACGCCGCGCTTCGAGATAATCCGCGGCGTCAGCGTCAGGTCGCGATCCGGCGCGATGTTGAAGTAATACGGAACCGACAGCTCGTAACCGTTGTTCGAACTGAGGGATGCGACCGGCGGCAGAAAACCGCTGCGCCGCTCGCCCGACAGCGGGAACGACAGCCACGGGCTCGCGAAGATCGGCACGCCCTGGAAAAACAGCACGCCGTTATGCGCGACGCCTTCATCCGCGCCGGTGTCGAAATTGAATTCGGTGCCCTTGATGTACCACGCAGGGTCCGTCTCGCACTGGCACGCCGTGTAGGTGCCGTGCGTGAACACGGAGCGCTCGTTGTCGAGCATGTCGACGCGTTCGGCGCTGCCCGAGCCGCCCGTGATGTTGAAGCGGTACTTCGGCACGGGCATGTAGCCTTCGCTCGCCTCGACGCGCATGTGCGCCTCGGGGCCGGCGAACGAAATGCCATTGTTGATGACGTGCACCGAGCCGTAAGCGTCGGCTATATCGGTGTCTTCGTCGTAGTGCAGTGCGTCGGCCTTGATGACCGACGTGTAGCGACGCACTTCGGCCGAGCCTTTCGCGGCCATGTCCTGGCCGCCCGTGCCTGTGGTGGTGTCGCCGAGCACGAACGTGGCGGGACGCTGGCCGCTCGCGACCGGGTGCTCTTCGAGTTGCGGGGCCAGCCGCAGGCCCCAGGGCGCGTCGACAGGCTGCGCCTGCGCAGCGTCGCCGACCAGCTGGGCGTGCGTCAGCGCGGGCATCAGGCCCGGCACGGCGATCAACGCCGCGACGAGCCGCCTTTTGCGCGGTACGCCGTCACAAGAAGGTGTCGTTTGGAAAAGCTGTCTGGGCGGCATGTATCGTTTGGCGAATCGACCCGCCGCCAGCCTACGCAGTCACCGTCCGCCGCCAGCGCAATCGGGCCATGTCAGCCAGAGTGCAGACAAATAAGCACAATCTGTCGATCGATAACGCGGGCGGTCAAACGGGATGGGCGAAAGCTGGCGCGAGTCGCGTCAAAAAAGTCGTGGGGTATTATATGGCAAGACGTTGCCCCTCAGAATTTGCCTCCGGTTTTCATGACCCTCTCCACGCCTTCAGCCGCTTCCGCCGCCCCCCGAACCCCTGACGATCGTCTGGATCTGCTCACCGCCTGGCTTCGCCCCCACGCCGACCGTTACGGCCTCGAACTGGCCACGCTGGCGCCGGCTTCGTCGGATGCGAGCTTCCGGCGCTATTTCCGGCTGGCCGCCAGCGGCGGGCACGGCGCGTCGCTGATTGCGGTCGATGCGCCGCCGCCCGAAAAGTGCCGCGAGTTCGCGCAGGTCGCGCAGTTGCTGGAGAAAGCGGGCGTCCACGTGCCGCGCGTGCTGGAGGTCGATTTCGACGCGGGCTTCATGCTCGTCACCGATCTGGGCACGGCGACGTATCTGCGGGCGCTGACTGACGCCCGGAGCGAAGAGAAAGCCGAAGGCGCCGCCGGTCACACGCCGCGCACCCTGATGCGCGACGCGCTCGACGCGCTGATCCGCTGGCAGCTCGCCTCGCAGGAAGACGTGCTGCCGCCGTTCGACGAAGCGTTCCTGCGCCGCGAAATGGAGTTGATGCCCGAATGGTTCATCGAGCGCCATCTCAATCAGACCGTCGGTGAAAAAACCCGCGGCGTGCTCGACCGCACCTTTGCGCTGCTGGTGGCGAGCGCGCGGGCTCAACCGCAGGTGTTCATGCTGCGCGATTTCATGCCGCGCAACCTGATGATCGCGAATCCGAACCCCGGCGTGCTCGATTTCCAGGATGCCGTGTACGGGCCGATCACGTACGACGTCGCGTCCTTGCTGCGCGACGCCTTTCTCAGCTGGGACGAGGAGTTCGAACTCGACTGCTTCGTGTACTACTGGGAACGTGCGAAAAAGGCGGGCCTGCCGGTCGATCCTGATTTTGGCGAATTCTTCCGGCAGCTGGAATGGATGGGACTGCAACGGCACATCAAGGTGCTCGGCCTCTTCTGTCGCATCCACTATCGTGACGGCAAGCCGCATTACATGGCCGACCTGCCGCGCTTCATCGGCTATGCGCGCAAGGTGTCGGAACGCTACCGCCCGCTCGCGCCGTTCGCAAAGCTGCTCGACGAACTCGAAGGCCGCGCCGTCGATACCGGCTACACGTTCTGAATGCATCCACCGAAGACCAATCTGTGACTTCCCTGACGAAAGCGATGATTTTTGCCGCGGGACGCGGCGAGCGGATGCGTCCGTTAACCGATTCGCGGCCGAAGCCGCTGCTCGAAACCGGCGGCAAGGCATTGATCGTATGGCAGATCGAACGGCTCGCGCAGGCGGGTTTTGAAACCATCGTCATCAATCACGCATGGCTCGGCCAGCAGATCGAAGACGCGCTCGGCGACGGCTCACGATGGAACGTCGCGCTGCGCTATTCGCCCGAAGGTGACCCGCTGGAGACGGCGGGCGGCATCGCGCAGGCGCTGCCTTTACTCGAAGACGCAGCGAAGCCGGAGCTTTTCGTCGCCGTGAGTGGCGACGTGTATGCGGATTTCGACTACGGCACGTTGAACGCGCACGCAACGCGTCTTGCCGGGTTGCCCGAACCCGGCATGCATCTGGTGATGGTGCCGAATCCGCCGTTTCATCCGTCGGGGGATTTCGGGCTTGTCGATGGCGTGCTGTCGCTCGACGCGCTGCCGCGCTTCACGTTCGGCAACATCGGCCTGTACGACACGCGCATGTTCAGCGATCTGGCGCCCGGTACGCGGCGCGCGCTGACGCCCTACTATCGCGAAGCGATCGCGCGTGGCCGTGCGAGCGGCGAACTGTACGAAGGGTTGTGGGAGAACGTCGGCACGCCGGCGCAGTTGCGGGCGCTCGATCAGCGGATTGCTGCGAGCCGCTAGTTGCTAACGCCCCGCGCAACAGGGCCGCGGCAAGCCGGAACCCGCCATTGCCACGTCGCCGGACCGATGTCAGTCAATCCACAGCAATCGCGAGCCCGGGCCGATCGCTGCGCCCTTCATTTGCCGATGTGACCCGCTTCGACCACCGGCTCGACCGCTTCCTCAGCGTGCTCCGCACGCTGCTGCTGCAACGCCCACATCTGCGCGAAGAGACCCTCCGCGCGCACCAGGTCCTCATGCGTGCCGCGTTCGACGATCCGTCCGCGATCCATCACGATGATCTGCTGCGCGTGCACCACCGTCGACAACCGGTGCGCGATGATGAGCGTCGTCCGCTCGCGGGCGATCTGGTCGAGTTCGTGCTGGATCGCGCGTTCGGAACGCGAATCGAGCGCTGACGTCGCCTCGTCGAAGATCAGGATCGGCGGATTTTTCAGGATCGTGCGCGCAATCGCGACGCGCTGCTTCTCGCCGCCCGACAACTTCAGTCCGCGCTCACCCACCGGGGTCTCGTAACCCTTCGGCAGTCCTTCGATGAAGTCGTGAATATGCGCCGCACGCGCCGCCGCAATGACTTCGTCGCGGGTCGCCGTCGGGCGGCCGTAGGCGATGTTGTAGTAGATCGTGTCGTTGAAGAGCACGGTGTCCTGCGGCACGATCCCAATCGACGCGCGCAGCGAATCCTGCGTCACGTCGCGGATATCCTGACCATCGATCGTGATCGCGCCGCCTGTCGCGCGGTCGAGATCGTAGAAGCGGAACAGCAGGCGCGCGAGCGTCGATTTACCCGAACCGCTGTGTCCGACAACGGCCGTCGTCGTGCCCGCCGGAATCGTGAAACTCACGTCATGCAGGATCTGCCGCGCGGGTTCGTACGAAAAATTCACGTGATCGAGCCGCACTTCGGCACCGCGTACGGCGAGCGCCGACGCATTCTCTACGTCAGGCACTTCCTGCGCCGCACCAAGCAGCGTGAACATGCGGTCCATATCGGTGAGGCTCTGCTTCAGCTCGCGATACACCACGCCGAGAAAATTCAGCGGAATGTACAGCTGCAGCATGAACGTGTTGATCAGCACGAGATCGCCGAGCGTCAGCTTTCCGGCCATGACGCCCTGCGTCGCGCGCCACAGGATGAACACGAGCCCCGTGCCGATAATCGCCTGCTGCCCGAAATTCAGCGCCGACAGCGAGTTTTGCGACTTGATCGCCGCCGTGCGATAGCGCTTCAGGTTTTCGTCGTAACGCTTCGCTTCCCACTCTTCGTTGCCGAAATACTTGACGGTCTCGTAGTTGAGCAGCGAATCGATCGCCCGCGAATTGGCGCGTGAATCGAGATCGTTCATCGTGCGGCGAAAGTGCGTGCGCCACTCGGTTACCTTCACCGTGAACGTGATGTACGCAGCGAGCGCGATAAACGTGACGATCGCGTAATACGCCTCGTACTTCACGACAAAAAAACCGAGCACGAGGCCGACTTCGACGAGCGTCGGCAGGATGCTGTAGAGCGAATAGGAAATCAGTTGCGTGATGCCGCGCGTGCCGCGTTCGATATCGCGCGACATGCCGCCCGTCTGCCGGTCCAGATGAAAGCGCAGCGATAGCGCGTGCAGATGCCGGAACACCTTCAGCGCGAGTTGCCGCACCGCGCTTTCGGTCACCTTCGAAAACAGGATCTCGCGCAGTTCGGTGAACAGCGACGTCGAGAGTCGAACGACGGCATACGCGACCACCAGCAGCCCGACGCCGCCGAGCAGCACGATGCCCGGCGCGTTATCCGCACGACCGAGCGCCGTCAGTTGCTGCACTGAAGCCAGACTGTCGACGATCCGCTTCATCACAACCGGCACACCGAGGTTCGCGACCTTCGCGCCGATCAGGCAGCTGAGCGCGAAAATCACGCGCCATTTGTAGGTCGCGAGATACGGCAGCAGCGAAAGGATCGTCTGCCAGTCGTTGCGAGGCTGGGTCGAGATCGGTGAAGGCTCGGACGAGGCGGAATAACGGCGCATGAAGGTCGGCTGTGGGAATGGGGAGTGTCGGATGTATCGGAGCGCGCCTGCCTGCAAGCTTCGGGTTTGCGCGCTTTCCCGTACAATTCCTGATCTTTCCTATTGTCGCAGAAGCCGGCTGGCGCCGCTTTCGCCGCTCTCGTCGTGCTGGCCCGACCGCGGTCATGTCGATGGCGTAGAAACCGCGTCCGTACGCGAAGCCAACCCGACGCGAAGCCAACCCGTTTCCATGGATGTCACGATGACCGAAAACCTCCCGCTCCCGCAAAAAGCACCGGCACTGCGCGTGATGCCGCAGCCTTCGGATGCGAACATCCACGGCGACGTATTCGGGGGCTGGATCATGGCGCAGGTCGACATCGCCGGTTCGATTCCCGCAAGCCGCCGCGCGAACGGCCGTGTCGCGACGATCGCCGTGAATTCGTTCCTTTTCAAGCAGCCGGTGTTCGTCGGCGATCTGTTGAGCTTTTACGCGGATATCGTGAAGACCGGCAATACGTCGGTGACGGTGTCGGTCGAGGTGTACGCGCAGCGCATGAGCCTCACCGAAAAGGTCGTGAAGGTCACCGAAGCGACGCTCACCTACGTCGCAACCGACAGCGACCGCCGTCCGCGCGCGCTGCCTGCGCTGGATTGAACGTTTTCAGCTGGTCAGACGTACGGGCACATCAGCCCGCATCATGGAGAGGAAGGCCGCTGCAACGCGGCCTTTACGCCCTTTTCACTTTTCACGCCTCGACCGGCAAGACCGCCGCGCCGTGCCTCAACAACGCCGGAATCGCCTCGTGCGGCATCGGCTTCGCGAAATAGAACCCCTGCATTTCGTCGCACGCGCGCTCCCGCAGGAAGTCGAGCTGCGCCGAGGTCTCCACGCCTTCCGCCAGCACCTGCAAATCCAGCGAATGCGCGAGCGCGATGATCGCTGACGTGATCGTTTCATCGTCGCTCGATGCGCCGATATCTGACACGAACGAGCGATCGATCTTCAGACGATCGACCGGGAAGCGCTTCAGATAGCTCAGGCTCGAATAGCCCGTGCCGAAGTCGTCGATGGCGAGACCAATACCGAGCGCGTGCAGTTCGTTGAGCATCGTCACGGCTTGTTCGGCATTGCGCATGATCGTGCTTTCGGTGAGTTCGAGTTCCAGATACTGCGGCTCGAGGCCCGTCTGCGCCAGCACCTGTTTGACGAGCACGGCGATGTCGCGCTGCTCGAACTGCCGCGCCGACAGGTTCACCGATACGCGCGCCGGCGGCAATCCCTCGTCCTGCCACGCCTTGTTCTGCCGGCACGCTTCGTACAGCACCCATTCCGACAGCGGACCGATGAGCCCGCTTTCTTCGGCCACCGGAATGAACGACGTCGGCGACACCAGCCCGACTTCCG
Source organism: Paraburkholderia sp. GAS42 (assembly GCF_050436565.1). Classification (NCBI taxonomy): domain Bacteria; kingdom Pseudomonadati; phylum Pseudomonadota; class Betaproteobacteria; order Burkholderiales; family Burkholderiaceae; genus Paraburkholderia; species Paraburkholderia sp. GAS42. The sequence goes on from NZ_JBNDML010000008.1 coordinate 223,537, forward strand.
GATCGCGCCAGCGTACGAGCGCTTCCATGCCGACGATCCGTCCGCTGACGATATCCACCTGCGGCTGGTAGTGCAGCAGGAACTCCCTGTCGCGCAGTGCGCGGCGCAGGCGCCGTTCGAGATTCATCCGCGCGCTCGCGCTCGCGTTCATCTCCGGCTGGAAAAACTGGAACGTGTTGCGGCCCATGTCCTTCGCGCGATACATCGCGAGGTCGGCCTTTTTCATCAGCGTTTCGGCGTCGTGTCCGTCCTGCGGGAAGAGGCTCGCGCCCATGCTGCAGCCTACGTACAGTTCGGTACCGTCGAGCCAGACCGGCTCGGAGATCGACGCGCGCACGCGCTCCATCCACGCGATCAGCGACTGTTCGTCGACGGTATCGGTCATCACGATCACGAACTCGTCGCCGCCGTGACGCGCGACCGTATCGCTCGCCCGCGCGCAGCGCGCGAGCCGTTCCGCGACCACGCCAAGCAGCCGGTCGCCGACACTGTGTCCAAGGCTGTCGTTGACGTTCTTGAAGCCGTCGAGGTCGATGAACACCACGGCCACGCCCTGCTCGCGACGCTGCGCGGCAATCAGCGCGTGCTGCAGACGGTCGCGCAGCAGGTTACGGTTCGGCAGGCGCGTGAGGCTATCGTAATTCGCCTGATATTCGAGCTGTTCCTGATAGCGGATCAAATCGGTCACGTCGTTGATGATGCCGATGTGATGGGTCGTCTGCCCGTCGGCGTTCGGCACCGGCGCGATGAAGAGCTGGTTCCAGAACAGCGCGCCGTCCTTCCGGTAGTTGCGCAGCACCGCGCTGACCTCGCGATTCTCCAGGAGCCCCTGACGGATCGCAGCGATGCCTTCCTGATCGCGGTCGTCGCGTTGCAGCAGACGGCAATCCTGACCCAGCACCTCCGACGGATCGTAGCCGGTAATACGCTTGAACGCGGGATTCACATACTCGATCAGATTGCCGGTTTCCGCCGGACCGGTGATCAGGATCGCGTTGACGCTCGCGTCGAGCGCGCGGCTTTGCAGACGCAACGCGAGGTCGGAACGTTTGCGCTCCGTGATATCCGTGTAGGAACCGAGCACGCCGATCACGCTGCCGTCGCTGTCGGTGAATGGCAACTTGCTCGTGACCGTCGTGCGGTGCACGCCGTCGAGCAGCAGGTCGAACTCGAAGTTCATCTTCGGCACGCCCGATTCGATCGCCTCCTGGTCGTCCTTGCGCATGCGCGGAGCGAATTCGCGCCACGGCATATCAAAGTCCGTCTTGCCGACCACCTGCTCGGGATACGCGAGCCCGGCGTCGCGCGCGAAGGCCATATTGCAACCGAGGTAGCGCGATTCGCGGTCCTTCCAGAAGATGCGCTGCGGAATGTTGTCGATGACGGTTTCCAGCATCTGGTTCGAACGCTGCGCCTCGGCCTCGGCGTTGATCTGTTCGGTGACGTCGTCGGCGAGCACGAAGAGTGCCGGATGGCCGGAGAAATTGAGCGCGTGATACGAAATGTCCGCGCTGATCAACGAACCGTCCTTGCGACGGTGATGCCAGACGCCCGCCATCGTCCGGCCGCCACGCGGCACGACATCGCTGCGCTGCAGATGCGATTCCAGTCGCGCGACTTCCGTGACCGGACGGATCGCGCGGATCGTCATCGCCAGAAACTCGGCTTCGGAATAGCCATACTGCTGCACGGCCGCGCCGTTGACGGCAAGAAAACGCAACGTCTCGCGATCGAAGATGTACATCGGCACGGGGTGCGCGTCGAACAGCCCACGAAAGCGTTCGTCATTGCTGCGCAGCGCGCGCACGACGCGGATCTTTTCGCGCGCAGCCGATTCGCGCGCGCCGAACGTGTAGATCAGGAGACCGCCGCCTGCGAGCGTCGTGACCAGCAGGAACAGCATCGCCACCTGGTTGGCCTTCATCGATTCGTTGAGCGCGGCTTCGAGGGCCCGGTCCTCCTCCTGACGCATGCCTGTCAGGCCCGATTCGAAGACATCGAGCTGGACGTCGAGACGCGTGTACTCCGACGCGGCCCACGCCCGCGACGTATCCAGCCCCCGTTGCGCGGAGCGCGCGAGCGCCGTGTCCACACCGCGCTGCAACGCACGCGCCGTCGGAATCAGCCGGTCGAGGCCGGCCGTCATGAGCGGCTCACCGCTGAACTGGGCGCGTAACGACGTCTCCAGCCTGCTGAGTTCGGTGGCCCGCCGCGTGGCTGCATCGAGCGGCTCGATGACGCCGGACGCCTCGAAGCGGCCGAGCGCACCCATCCCGCCTTCAAGCGTTTCCCGCCAGGCGTCGAGGTCCTGCTTGACGCTCATCGAGCGTAACGTCCGCGCGTCCGCGGCACGCTGACCGCAGATCTGCGTATACGCGACGAAAGCGTTCGCGCCGACGGCCGCGGCGGCGACTGCCAGATTAATCAGCAGCCGCTTCGAAAAAAAAGAGGTCATGGGTTCCGAACGTCGGGTCGTTCTGCGGGCGGGACGCCCGGGCTAGCCGGCTTTTCGTCGTTCAGTGCGGCAACACGAATGCGGGTCTTTTACGCGCTAACCTCTGGATAACGGCCGATTTCGGAGGAGATTGAGGGCGGAGAGAAAAATTTCTGTGCGGGCGGGTGATGAGCGGAGGCGAAGCGATGCTGCAGGGTAGAGACGGGCGTGCACCGTGTTCACGCTGGGCGAAGCAGCCATGACAGCCGGGCCGTCACAGCGGGGAAAAACGACCGCAGCGAAAATTTAGCTGAAATCGTGCCCGGAGGCCGCAATGCCGAATTCGGTCATTGCCGGCACGAAATCGTGGTTGCCTTCCGGCTTGCGCGACAGCTTGGCGAGCACGTAGCGCTGGAACGGGTCAAGCTTCGCCCACTGCTCGCGGGTCGGCGCGCGCAGCCGGGCGACGAGGGACTGATGCACCACGCCATCCGGCACGGCTTCGGTGTTGCGCCAGGCGGGCGCTTCGTCGGGCGTGAACCATTCCGGCTCGACATTTGCATGCGTACGCAGCATTTCGAAGAGCGCGTGATCGAAATTCGGTTCGATGGCAGCGTCTTCTTCGACCGGAAAGCGCGCCAGCAGCGCGCGGTCTTCGTGCGGCAGCATCTGCCACTGGGCGAGCGAGATGCGCAGGCCGAAGCGGTCGAGATTGAAGCGCACAGCCATCGGCATGAACGTGAGATTCTCCGATGAAGCGACTTCGAAGTTAAAGAGGAGCGGCGCTTCGTTGAGTCCCATGACAGTGTCCTCGTTGGTGGCGGGCAACGCGCGATGCCAGCTTGAGGTATTTTAGAACCTTATTCGCGGGTCGCGAGGCGTATCGGCAGCGCGCTGACGGCGCCATGCCCGCGCGGCAATTGAAGGAGTGGACGCTTGAACGAACTGGAAACCGCCGGCCAGCCCGGCGCCGTCGAGCAGACGGTGCGCCGGCATCGCGGCGAATCGGTCGAAACGCTCGCCGATCATGTCGGCCAGGAATGGCCGGTCGCGCTCGTCTTCAATGGCATTTCGCATGCGGTCATGATGTGCACGCCACGCGATCTGGAGGCATTTGCCGTCGGCTTCGCGATTTCCGAGGGCATTGTCGAGCGCAGCAGCGATATTCAGGACATCGAGGTGGCGTTCTTCGACGGCGAGATGCCGCACGCCGAAGTGCAGTTGACGGTCGTGCAGCAGGCGTTTGTCGCGCTGAAGGAGAAGCGCCGCGCGCTGGCGGGCCGCACAGGCTGCGGCGTCTGCGGGATCGAAAGTATCGATCTGCTCGATCTGCAGCCGGAATTGGTGCCGGATACCGGCTTTCTCTTGCGGCTCGCGCCTGACGCGATTGCCCACGCCGCACGCGAATTGCCCGCGCATCAGGCGCTGACGCGTCTGACGGGCGGGCTGCACGCCGCCGCATGGTGCGATGCGCAAGGCGCGATCCGCTATGCGTTCGAAGACGTCGGCCGTCACAACGCGCTCGACAAGCTGATCGGCCGGCTGGTGCTCGACCGGGTCGATACGAAAGAGGGCTTCGTGTTCCTGTCGAGCCGTGCGAGCTATGAACTGGTGCGCAAGGCGGCACGCGTCGGCATTCCGATGCTCGCGACGATTTCCGCGCCCTCTTCGCTGGCCATTGCGATTGCGAAAAAAGCGCAGCTTCGGCTGGTGAGCTTTTGCCGCGAATCGGGTTACGTCGATTACGGCACGCGATGACTGTGCGATGACAGGCGCTTCTGCAATCTTTGAATCTTGCAGCGCAGAACCCCCCTGTCTCCGCCGTTCACGCGGATCGGCGGCAATTGACGCCGATCCGCGCTGATCAGTCGAACTGCCGGAAATCCGGCTTGCGCTTTTCGAAGAACGCCTTGAACGCCTCGCGTGCTTCCGGCGCAAGCAGCATCTTGCCGAAGTGCACGGCTTCTTCGACGATCTGCGTCTGGATCTCGTGCTGTGCGGCGCGCTTCATCAGCGCTTTTGTCACCCGCAGCGACGAAGCCGGCAGCACAGCCAGTTTCTTCGCCTGAGCCCACGCAAACGCATCGACTTCCGCAGCCGGCAGCAGACGGTTCACGAAGCCCATGCGGTGTGCTTCTTTCGCGTCGAACGCTTCGCCGAGCAGCAGTTTTTCCGCCGCGCCCTGATAGCCCGCCACGCGTTGCAGCAGCAGTGACGAAGCCGCTTCCGGACACAGCCCAAGCTGCGTGAACGGCAGCGAGAACGAGGCGGAATCAGCTGCGTACACCAGATCGCAGTGCAGCAGCAGCGTCGTGCCGATCCCGACCGCCGGCCCCGCGACCGATGCCACCACAGGCTTTTCCGCCGAACTGATCGCGCGCAGGAACTGGAACACCGGCGAGTTTTCACCGCCTGATGGCGACTTCATAAAGTCTTCCAGATCGTTGCCCGCGCTGAAAATGCCCACGCTGCCGCGGATCAGGATTGCGCGCACTGAAGCGTCGCCATGCGCTTCGACGAGCGCATCGGCCATCGTCTGGTACATCGCGGCCGTAATCGCGTTTTTCCTGTCCGGCCGGTTGAAGGCAATCGTCAGCACGCCGTCTGCGCGCTCGACCAGAATATCCATCGCCATCTCCTCGTTTTCTCTTCGACTTCCTGAATGGAAAAAACGGTTCGCAAGCCTTGAGACCTGCGAACCGTTCGTCTTACATGCGCTGTGTGCGGCTCAAGCTTACAGACGCTCGATGATGCCAGCCGCGCCCATACCCGTGCCGACGCACATCGTCACCATGCCATACCTGAAGTTCCGGCGACGCAGCCCGTGCACCACCGTCGATGCGCGGATCGCGCCCGTCGCGCCGAGCGGGTGACCCAGCGCGATCGCGCCGCCAAGCGGATTGATCTTCGACGGATCGAGACCGAGGTCCTGGATCACCGCCAGCGATTGTGCAGCGAACGCTTCGTTCAGCTCGATCCAGTCCATGTCTTCGATCTTCAGACCGGCGGCCTTCAGCGCAGCAGGAATCGCCTCCTTCGGACCGATGCCCATGATTTCCGGCGGCACGCCGCGCACAGCGAAGCTGACGAAACGGGCGAGCGGCGTCAGGTTGAATTCCTTCAGCATCTTTTCCGACACGACGATCAGCGCGCCCGCGCCGTCCGACGTCTGCGAACTGTTGCCGGCCGTGACCGAGCCCTTGTTCGCGAACACCGCGCGCAGCTTCGCGAGACCTTCCATCGACGTGTCCGCACGTGGACCTTCGTCGAGCGCGATCTCGCGCGTCTTCACCTTCACCTCACCGGTGGCAAGATCGGGGAAGCGCTCGGTGATCGTGTAGGCGGCGATCTCGTCGTTGAACTCGCCGGCCTGCTGCGCGGCGATCGCGCGGCGGTGCGATTCGACCGAGAACTGGTCTTGCGCTTCGCGGCTGATCTTCCAGCGCTCGGCGACCTTCTCGGCCGTCAGACCCATGCCATAGGCGATGCCAAAGTCTTCGCTGCGATCGAAGATGTGCGGCGACATCGACGGCTTGTTGCCCATCATCGGCACCATGCTCATCGACTCGCAGCCGCCCGCGATCATCGCGTCCGATTCGCCGACGCGAATGCGGTCGGCCGCCATCGCCAACGCCGTCAGGCCCGACGCGCAGAAGCGGTTCACCGTCACGCCGCCCACCGAATTCGGCAGGCCGGCGAGCAGCGCGCCCATCCGCGCGACGTTGAGACCCTGCTCCGCTTCCGGAATCGCGCAGCCGACGATCGCGTCTTCGATCACCTTCGTGTCGAGGCCCGGCACCTGCGCCACGGCCGATCGGATCGCGTGCACCAGCAGTTCGTCCGGGCGCGTGTTCCTGAACATGCCGCGCGGCGCCTTGCCGATCGGCGTGCGGCTCGCGGCGACGATGTATGCGTCCTGCAATTGCTTTGCCATTTGAAACTCCTTTGTCGTCGCGCGTTAGTTACGCACCGGCTTGCCGGTCTGCAACATGCCCATGATCCGCTCCTGCGTCTTCTGCGTGCCGAGCAGATCGACGAACGCCCGACGCTCGAGTTGCAGCAGCCATTCTTCATCGACAAGGCTGCCGGCTTCGACGTCGCCACCGCATACCGCTTCCGCGATGCGGCTCGCGATCACGTAGTCGTGCTCGCTGATGAAACGGCCATCGCGCATGTTGACGAGCGATGCCTTGATCGTCGAGATCGCCGAACGTCCGGCGACCGGAACCTGCGTCACACGCAGCGGCGGACGGTAGCCCGCAGCGGCCAGTGCGCGTGCTTCCTTCTTCGCGGTGTCGAGCAGTTCGAAGACGTTGAAGACGATCGTGTCGGACGGTTTCAGATAGCCCATCGCGCGGGCGTCGAGCGCGGAGGCCGAGACCTTCGCCATCGCGGCGTTTTCGAACGACTTCTGCACGAACTTCAGCAGATCGCTGGTCGCGCCCGCTTGCGTCGCGGCTTCGGCGGCACGCAGCGCGGCTTCCTTCAGACCGCCGCCGGCCGGCACGAGGCCGACGCCCACTTCGACGAGACCGATATAGCTTTCGATGTGCGCAACGCGCTTCGCGCTATGCAGCACCAGCTCGCACCCGCCGCCGAGCGCGATGCCCGACACAGCCGCGACGACCGGCACGCTCGCGTACTTCACGCGCAGCATGCCCTGCTGGAACTTCTTCACGAACGGCTCGATGCCCTTCGCGCCGCCCATCATGAAAGCGGGCATCGCTTCTTCGAGATTCGCGCCTGCGGAGAACGCGCCGCCCGGCGTGCCGAGTTTCAGCGATGTCGGCTGCCACACGACCACGCCCTTGTATTCCTTCTCGGCGAGGTCGATCGCCTGCACGAGGCCGTCGATCACCGACGGTCCAATCGTGTTCATCTTGCTCTTGAACGACACGATCAGGACGTCGTTCTCGCCGGCGCGATCGTCGACCCACGCACGTACTGCGTCGGTTTCGAACAGTGTCTTGCCGTACGTCTTCGGGTCGGTTGCCGTCTCGCCGGCCAGCGGCGCACGGAACACCTGCTTCTCGTAGACGGAAAGCGACGAGCGCGGCACGAACGACTTCGACGCCGGCGACCACGAACCGTCATTCGTATGCACGCCGCCTTTCTCTGCGACCGGCCCTTCGAGCACCCACGAAGGCAGCGGTGCGTTCGACAGCGCCTTGCCTGCCGCGATGTCTTCCTGCACCCACTCGGCGACCTGCTTCCAGCCGGCCGTCTGCCAGCCTTCGAACGGCCCCTCGTTCCAGCCGAAGCCCCAGCGGATCGCGAGGTCGACATCGCGCGCGTTGTCCGCGATCGATTCGAGATGGACGCCGATGTAATGGAACACGTCGCGGAAGATCGACCACAGGAACTGCGCCTGTGGATGTTCCGATTCGCGCAGCAGCTTCAGACGTTCCGCCGGCGGACGCTTCAGGATGCGGCCAACCAGTTCGTCGGCTTTCGCGCCGCTGTCGACGTACCCGCCCGTCTTCGGGTCGAGCACCTTGATCGCCTTGCCTTCTTTCCTGTAGAAACCGCCGCCGGTCTTCTGACCGAGCGCACCCTGCTTCACCAGTTCGGCGAGCACAGCAGGCGTCTCGTAGACCGGGAAGAACGGATCGTCGGCGAGCGTGTCCTGCATCGTCTTGATGACGTGCGCCATCGTGTCGAGACCGACCACGTCCGCGGTACGGAACGTCGCCGACTTCGCGCGACCGAGACGGCTACCCGTCAGATCGTCGACTTCATCGAAACGCAGACCGAACTTCTGCGCTTCCGTCATCACCGCGAGAATCGAGAAAATGCCGACACGGTTCGCGATGAAGTTCGGCGTATCTTTCGCCCGCACGACGCCCTTGCCGACGACACTCGTCAGGAACGATTCGAGCTGGTCGAGGATTTCCGGACGCGTCGTCGCGGTCGGAATCAGTTCGACGAGGTGCATGTAGCGTGGCGGATTGAAGAAGTGCACGCCGCAGAAGCGCGACTTCAGTTCATCCGAAAAGCCCTTCGACAGTTCGGTGATCGACAGACCCGAGGTGTTCGTCGCGAAGATCGCATTCGGCGCGATGTGCGGCGAGACTTTCCTGTACAGGTCGTGCTTCCAGTCCATCCGTTCAGCGATCGCTTCGATCACGAGATCGCATTCTTCAAGCTTTGCAATGTCGTCATCGTAGTTGGCGGGCTGGATGTACTGCGCGTCGTCCTTCACGCCGAACGGCGCCGGCGACAGATTTTTCAGGTTTTCGATCGCTTTCAGTGCGATGGCATTCTTCGGACCTTCCTTTGCGGGCAGGTCGAACAGCAGCACAGGCACCTTGGCGTTGATCAGGTGCGCAGCGATCTGCGCGCCCATCACGCCGGCGCCGAGCACGGCTACCTTGCGAATGATCAGATTGCTCACGTCGTTCCTCCGGGGAGTTATGCGGTGTCGCTAGTGGTGCGAATGCGGGACGGGGCGAATGCGCCGCGCGTTCAGTGCCAAACGCGCGGCGCATGCCTGAGATGCTTTAGAACAGCGCTTCGTCGACTTCCATCAGCGACTTCGAACCAGCGCGCGCCTGTCGGATCGTCATCGCCGTTTCCGGCAGCAGCTTCGCGAAGTAGAAGCGTGCGGTAGCGAGCTTCGCCTTATAGAACGGATCGCCCGATGCCTCGTTATCCAGCGCGATACGTGCCATGCGCGCCCAGAAATACGAGAACACGAGGTGGCCGACGGTGCGCAGATACGGCACGGCAGCCGCGCCGACTTCATCCGGGTTCTGCATCGCCTTCATGCCGATTTCCATCGTCAGCTTCTGCACCTTTTCACCAATGTCGGCGAGCGGGTTGATGAACTCCTGCATCTCCGGCTTGATGCCTTCGGCTTCGACGAGGTCGGCGACCAGCTTGCCGAACTTCTTCATCTTCGCGCCCATGTCGCCGAGCACCTTGCGGCCCAGCAGGTCGAGCGATTGAACCGCGTTCGTGCCTTCGTAGATCATGTTGATGCGGGCGTCGCGCACGTACTGCTCCATGCCCCACTCTGCGATGAAGCCGTGGCCGCCGTAGATCTGCATCGCGTGGTTCGTGCCTTCGAACGCGTTGTCCGACAGGAACGCCTTCAGGATCGGCGTGAGCAGCGCGATGAGATCGGCAGCGTCCCTGCGCGCGGATTCATCCGCGTGCGACAGCTCCTTGTCGATCTGCAGCGCGCACCAGTACGTCAATGCCCGCGCGCCTTCTGCATACGCCTTCTGCGTGAGCAGCATGCGACGCACGTCCGGATGCACGATGATCGGATCGGCGGCTTTTTCCGGCGCCTTCGGGCCGGTCAGCGAACGCATCTGCAGACGCTCCTTCGCGTACACCAGCGAGTTCTGATACGCGACTTCGGTCAGGCCGAGGCTCTGCATGCCGACGCCCAGACGGGCGGCGTTCATCATCACGAACATCGCGTTCAAGCCTTTGTTCGGCTCACCGACGAGCCAGCCCTTCGCGTTGTCGAGATTGATCACGCACGTCGCGTTGCCGTGAATGCCCATCTTGTGTTCGATCGAGCCGCACTTCACGCCGTTGCGCTCACCCGGCTCGCCCGCTTCGTTCGGAACGAACTTCGGCACGATGAAGAGCGAGATACCCTTGGTGCCCTTCGGGGCATCCGGCAGACGTGCCAGCACGAGGTGGACGATGTTCGCGGCCATGTCGTGTTCGCCGCTCGAGATGAAGATCTTGGTGCCGCTGATGGCGTACGAGCCATCGCTGTTCGGCTCCGCCTTCGTGCGCAGGATGCCGAGGTCGGTGCCGCAATGCGGTTCGGTCAGGCACATCGTGCCGGTCCACGTGCCGGACACCAGCTTCGGCAGGTAAAGTTGCTGCAGTTCCGGCGTGCCGTGCGCGTGCAGGCATTCGTACGCGCCGTGCGACAGACCGGGATACATCGTCCACGCCTGATTCGCCGAGTTGAGCATTTCGTACAGCGCGTTGTTGACGAACGCGGGCAGGCCCTGGCCGCCGTACCCGGGATCGCAGCCGAGCGCCGGCCAGCCAGCCTCGACGTACTGTTGATAGGCTTCCTTGAAGCCTTTCGGCGTGGTCACGACGCCGTCACCGACGTACGTGCAACCTTCCTCGTCGCCGCTCTGGTTCAGCGGGAACAGCACCTCGGAGCAGAACTTGCCGGCTTCTTCGAGCACCTGGTTGATCGTATCGGCGTCGAGATCCGCGTGCCTCGGCATCTGCCTGATCTCGGCTTCGACGTTAAGCAGCTCGTGCAACACGAATTGCATGTCGCGCAGCGGCGCGGCGTACTGTCCCATGACTCTTCTCCACTCCAAAGGTGTTGGCTTAAAGCCCGGCCACCAGCCAGGGTCCGTAATGTGGACCTTTTCCGCCAACGAACCCGATGGATCCGGAGGCGCGGCTAGCGGCTTTCGCTTTGATACGAAACGATCAATTTATCCAGCGAGGCCCACGTCAGGCGCACTGCATCCGGCAGGTGCAGGAAGCGCGCATCGTGATGCAGACCCAGCGTGAGGCTGTACAGTTCGAAGAGCATCAGTTGCGGATCAGCGTCCTTCCTCAGATGCCCCTCTTCCATCGCCTGCGAAATGGCTCGCGTGAGCGCGGCGCGCCAGATGCTCACACTCGACACCAGTTGCTCGCGCACCGGGTTGTCCGCGCGGTCGTCGTACTCGACCGCTCCGCTGATATAGATGCACCCAGTTGTGACTTCCTGAATGCGCTTCTCTATCCAGCGCGAGATCATCGCCCGCAGACGCGGCAGACCACGCGGTTCGTGCAGACTCGGAAAAAACACCTCCTCTTCAAAACGGCGGTGATATTCCCTGACCACTTCAACCTGCAGATCTTCGCGCGACCCAAAATGCGCAAACACGCCGCTTTTACTCATCTGCATGCGCTCGGCCAGGAGACCAATCGTCAGACCTTCGAGTCCGTCGCGGCTGGCCAGGTCGAGTGCTGCGTCGAGAATTGCGGCTCGCGTCTGTTCGCCTTTTCGCATAGCTTTTATACCGTTCTGATTTGACCGAAAGAAAATCGAACGGCCGTACTATTGTTGAGTACGACCGCCCGCGAAACAAGGACTTTATTAGAAACCGGTTTCTAACCGGCCTCCAATTTTGCGACATCCGTCAATCGGACGACGCGTAATTTTAGGGATTGTTCGTCCGTAACGCCTAATGGGGTTTTACCGGCTCGCCGCGCTTGTGTATCCAGGTGAATTACCCGGATTGCGCTGGGACGCCGGAGAGGATGGGCTGTGGTTGTTGTATTGCCTTGTTATTGCCTGTTCAGCGGATGGTTCGACGGCTGGTCTGCAAGCGCTGCCCCGGACGCGGGTTTCGTGCCCGGAGACGGAAAGCTAGTCGTAGCCACCGACCGTCAGCACCTTCATCACCGCCCGGTATGTGTTGTACGCGAGCCAGTTAAGAATGCGCTCGCCGCGCGGACGGGCCTCGTAGCGCGCCAGATCGATCCGGCGCGACTCGTCGAACGCGGTCAGGATCGCGGCGCGCAGGTCGTGGATCGCGCGATCCGCCACCAGCACGACGTTCGCCTCGTTGTTGACCAGCAGGCTGAGCGCGTCAAGATTCGACGAGCCCACTGTCCCCCAGCTCGAATCGACCACCGCGACCTTGCCGTGCAGCAGCGTCTTCTCGTATTCGGCGATCTTGACGCCCGCTCGCAGCAGCGCGCGATACAGGAATGGCACCGCGTAATCGAGCGCGGCAAACTCCTTGCGCCCGATGATCAGCCGCACCTCGACGCCACGCCGCGCAGCGTGCGTGAGCGCACGACGGAGCTTGCGGCCTGGCATGAAATACGGATTGGCGAGCAGCACTTCGGTGCGCGCCTGGCCGATCGCGGTCAGATACGCCTTTTCGATCGCGCGACGGTTGACGAGGTTGTCGCGCGCGACGAACGCGACGCACGGCAGGCCGGAATCACGCAGATCGCCGCGCGCGCGCCGGCGCAACCGCAGGCGCGCAGCGCGGCCGGGATCGGGCGGCGCATCGCCGCCTTCCGCGGCTGGCGATTCGATGGGCTTGTATCCGATGCGAACGCGGCGCCATTGCACTTCGAACGCGTCGCGGATGTCGGTGACGACCGGCCCATGCAGCTCGACCGCGAAGTCCCACCGCGGGTGCGGCAGACGCGCGCCGTTGTTGTCGAAGTCGTCGACGACGTTGATGCCGCCGCAATACGCGTACTCGTGATCGACCACCGCGAGCTTGCGGTGTGTGCGCGAGAAGCCGAAGCGACCAAAGATATGCGGGTTATAGACGCGATGTTCGACGCCGTTCGGCAGCCAGTCATCAAACAGAGCGAGATTCCCGGTGCCGACGCCGTCGGTGATCACGCGAATCCGCACGCCACGCGCGGCGGCTCGCAGCAACGCAGCGGACAATTTCCGTCCCGCGTCGTCGTCGCAGAAGATGTACGTTTCGAGCGCGACATCGCGCGTCGCGGCGTCGACGCGTTCAATGAGCGCGTCGAAATATTCATCGCCGGAACGGAAGAGCCGGACATCGTTGCCGGTGGTGAAGCGGTATCGCTGCCAGTAACGCCGGCCGCGAAGACTCTGACGGAGCCGCGCGAAGCGTCGCGTGGTGAGGCTCGTCATCGCGGGCGCGCCGTGAGGCGCGTCGGCAGTTGCAGGATGGCCTCGCGGTTCGACCACGAAAAGCAGCGCGCCGCCGCTTCCTCAAAGGGTAACCACGCAAACGCCGTGTGCTCGCGCGGCGACAGCGTCACTTCAACGCGATGCGGCACCTGCAGGCTGAACCAGTGCTCGACATTGCGCGTGACACCGTCAGCATAACGATGACGCCACACCGGATAAATCTCATATTCGATCTGATGCTGCCACTCATGCAGCGCATCGAGCGGCACCGCCGGCGTGCCGACGACAATGCCTGTTTCCTCGCCCACTTCGCGGATGGCTGTTTCGATGACGGGCTCGTCGATGTGGTCCTTCGATCCCGTCACGGATTGCCAGAAGCCCGGCCGGTCAGCCCGTTCGATAATCAGCACGTCGAGTTGCGGCGTATGGATGACGACAAGGACAGACTCCGGAATCTTCGGCGGTTTCGGCATGGTGATCGATGATCAGGCGAGGCACAGCGCACGCGCAGGTTACGCGCGCCGCATGTCAGTCAGTTGATAGATTTCGCTTCGACTGTAACGCAAAAAAAGAAAAAGGCGCATGACGCGCCTTTTTCTTCCGATGCTATTGAAGCTGCCGAAGTTGCTTCGGACGTTCGGGCAACGATTACTGAACCTTCGGCTCCGGCTGACGCAGACGGATGTGGAGTTCGCGCAGCTGGCGCTCGTCCACTTCGCTCGGCGCCTGTGTGAGCAGGTCTTGCGCGCGTTGCGTCTTCGGGAACGCGATCACGTCGCGGATCGAATCGGCGCGCGCCATCATCGTCACGATACGGTCGAGGCCGAATGCGATACCGCCGTGCGGCGGCGCGCCATACTGCAGCGCGTCGAGCAGGAAGCCGAACTTCGCACGTGCTTCTTCCGCACCGATCTTGAGGGCGCGGAACACCTTGCTCTGTACGTCTTCCTGATAGATACGAACCGAGCCGCCGCCGATTTCCCAGCCGTTCAGCACCATGTCGTACGCCTTCGCGAGGCAGCGGCCCGGGTCCGTTTCCAGATACTCCAGGTGCTCGTCCTTCGGGCTCGTGAACGGATGGTGAGCGGCCACGTGACGTGCCTCTTCCTCGTCGTATTCGAACATCGGGAAGTCGATCACCCACAGCGGCTTCCAGCCGTCTTCGACGAGGCTGTTCGCCTTGCCGAATTCCGAATGGCCGATCTTCAGACGCAGCGCGCCGAGGCTGTCGTTCACCACCTTCGCGCGATCTGCCGCGAAGAAAATGATGTCACCGTCCTGCGCGCCGGTGCGCTCGAGGATCGCCGCGATCGACGCGTCGTGCAGGTTCTTGACGATCGGGCTTTGCAGACCGTCACGACCCTTCGCGACTTCGTTGACCTTGACCCACGCGAGACCCTTCGCTCCGTAGATGCGCACGAATTCCGTGTAGCTGTCGATGTCGCCACGCGACAACTCGCCACCCTTCGGCACGCGCAGCGCTGCAACGCGGCCGTCCTTCGTGTTGGCCGGCGTGCTGAACACCTTGAAGTCGACGTCTTTCATCGCGTCGGTCAGGTCGGTGAATTCGAGCTTCACGCGCAGGTCCGGTTTGTCCGAACCGAAGCGGCGCATGGCTTCCGAATACAGCATGACCGGGAACTTCTCGTCGAGCTGAACGCCGATCGTTTCCTTGAACACGTGACGGATCATCGCCTCGAACAGATCGCGGATTTCCTGTTCGGTAAGGAACGAGGTTTCGCAGTCGATCTGCGTGAATTCCGGCTGACGGTCGGCGCGCAGGTCTTCATCGCGGAAACACTTGACGATCTGGTAGTAACGATCGAAGTTCGCCACCATCAGCAGCTGCTTGAACAGCTGCGGCGACTGCGGCAGCGCGAAGAACTGACCCGGGTTGGTACGCGAAGGCACCAGGTAATCGCGCGCGCCTTCCGGTGTGCTCTTCGTGAGCATCGGCGTTTCGATGTCGATGAAGCCTTGCGCGTCGAGATACTTGCGCACTTCCATCGCGACGCGATAACGCAGGCGCAGGTTGTGCTGCATCTGCGGACGGCGCAGGTCGAGCACGCGATGCGTGAGGCGCGTGGTTTCCGACAGGTTGTCGTCGTCGAGCGGGAACGGCGGGGTGACCGATGCGTTCAGCACCGTCAGGTCGTGGCACAGCACTTCGATCTTGCCGCTCTTCAGGCTGGCGTTCGCCGTGCCTTCCGGACGGTTGCGGACCACACCCTGAACGCGCACGCAGAACTCGTTGCGCACGCCTTCGGCGATCTTGAACATCTCCGCGCGATCCGGGTCGCAGACGACCTGAACGAGGCCTTCGCGGTCGCGCAGGTCGATGAAGATGACGCCGCCGTGGTCGCGACGACGGCTCACCCAGCCGCACAGCGACACGGTTTGGCCCAGCAGGTGTTCGGTCACCAGACCGCAGTATTCAGATCTCATCGACATGATGTTTGTCTTTCGTTTTGCATTGATCGAACGGTGCGCGCCGACAGGGGACGCGCTCCGGCATTACAGCGGAGGCTCGATGGTGGTCGCGCGACGCACCGGCGCCGCGTTCACGGGCGCGGACGGCGCCACGACACCCATCGAGACGATGTACTTGAGCGCGGCGTCGACCGACATATCGAGTTCGACGACTTCACTCTTCGGCACCATCAGGAAGAAGCCGGACGTCGGATTCGGCGTCGTCGGCACGTACACGCTCACGTGATCTCCCTTCAGGTGGTTGACCACGTCGCCGCCGGGAATGCCCGTCAGAAACGCGATCGTGTAGGAACCCCTGCGCGGATACTCGATCAGCAACGCCTTGCGGAACGCGTTGCCGCTGCTCGACAGCAGCGTGTCCGACACCTGCTTGACGCTGGTATAGATCGGACCGACCACCGGAATATGACGCACGACGACTTCCCACCACTTGACGAGCGTCTGCCCGATGAAGTTCTGCGTCAATAGTCCGACGATAAAAATAAACGCGATGGTCAATACGGCGCCCAGACCCGGCAGACGGAAGCCAAGCGCGCGCTCCGGCTGCCACGATTCCGGCAGCAGCAGAAGCGTCTGGTCCATCGTACCGATGATCAGGCCAAGCACCCACAAGGTAATGGCGAGCGGTACCAGCACCAGCAGGCCAGTCAGGAACACCGATTTGAGCGTCGTCTTTTTCGTCGTCATGTGTACCGCCAGTGAACCGCGCCGGCGCATGCCGCCGCGGTGTGCTTGTCGCCCTTGCGGGCTGCGATGCTGCTACGCGCCGTCTGCGCCCGAATTCGATGCGGGCGCTGCGGCAGCAGGAGCGGCCGGTGCGGCTTTCGCGCTATCGGCGCCAGCGGACGACGAACCGGCATCGGTTTTGCCGCTATCGGTCTGGCCACTATCGGCTACAGCGCCTTCACCAGCCGCGGGCTTCGCGGCCGCAGCCGCACCGCCCGCCCCACCACGGAAGTCGGTGACGTACCAGCCCGAGCCCTTCAGCTGGAAGCCGGCGGCCGTAACCTGTTTGCGGAACGCGTCTTTGCCGCATTCCGGGCATTGCGTCAGCGGGGCGTCGCTCATCTTCTGAAGCACGTCCTTCCCGAAGCCGCATGATTCACAACGATAAGCGTAGATCGGCATGATCTTTATTCCCTGCGAAAATCCTGTAAACGCCTGCAAAGCCTTGAATTATAGCCGCAAACGGTTTGCCGCCCCGGAATTCGGGGCGTGCGGCGGGATAGACCCGCCGCGTTGTCAAATGGGGGCGTTGCGGCCTGGATCAAGCTACCGCGGCACCGCGACGACGCCATGTCATCCAGCGCTCACGCCCGGCGAACACCGGTACCGAATCTGCGACGGCCTCATCTTCGATCAGTTCGAAATGCGGCAGCAGCAACGCCTCCAGCTCCGGACGCTCGATGCCGAACGGCGGCCCTTTCGGCGTAGCGCCGAGAAAGTAGAAGCCGGCCAGCAGCGCACCTGCCGGCAACAGGGTAGCCATCCGCTGCGCATAGTCGCCCCAGCGTGCTTTCGGCAGGGCGCAGAGAAACGCGCGCTCGTAAATCCACGCTGGCGTAAACGGCGGCTCGTACGAGAAGAAATCCGCCTGTTCGACGACCGCAGCGTGTGCCCCCAGTTGCTCGCGCGCGGTCGCGACCGCGTTCGGTGAGAAGTCGATCGCGCGAACCTGACGCCCTTCCTGCGCGAGCACCAGCGCTTCCCAGGCGCTTCCGCAGCCGGGAATCAAAACGGATTCACCCGCGTGCCGCGCGGCAAACGCCGTGAACGCCGATGGCACGCCCGCTTGATCCCACGGCATGAAGCCAGATTCGAAACGCTCGTCCCAGAAGGCCGGCGAGTTCGGATCTCGCGTCGCGAATTCCGGAACGGTCTGACGAGCGCCGGCACCTGACTGCGGTGGAGGACGGTTTGAATCAACGCTCATGGATCTCTCCCTGCCAGCCCAATGAGTCAGCCGCCATACAGCATGGCCAGCCAGACGCGCGCAAGCACCGCGCCGACGCCCGCTGCAATGCCGAACATCAAAAGGCCTTGCAGCAGTCTGTTAGTCCGTTTTTGCTCGAGCAGGATGAGTCGCATGGCGTCGTCGTGCGGCTCGCCGTGCTGCGCATCGTGGCGCGACGCCAGCACGTGATGGATCAGACGCGGCAGTTGCGGCAGCGTCTTGCTCCATTGCGGCGCCTCGATCTTGAGTCGTTCGTACCAGCCGGACAGCCCGATCTGCTCGTTCATCCAGCGTTCGAGATACGGCTTGGCGGTCTTCCACAGATCGAGTTCGGGATCGAGCGAGCGGCCAAGGCCTTCGACGTTCAGCATCGTCTTCTGCAGCAGCACCAGTTGCGGCTGGATCTCGACATTGAAGCGGCGCGATGTCGAGAAAAGACGCAGCAACACCTGACCGAGCGAGATATCCTTCAGCGCACGATCGAAGTACGGCTCGCACACGGCGCGAATCGCGCTTTCGAGCTCCTCGACGCGGGTTGTCTTCGGCACCCAGCCGGACTCCAGATGCAGCGTGGCGACGCGGTGATAGTCGCGCTTGAAGAACGCCAGGAAGTTCTGCGCGAGATAGTTTTTGTCGAAGTCCGACAACGCGCCGATGATGCCAAAATCGAGCGCAATATAGCGCCCGAAATGCCGTGGGTCGAGGCTCACCTGGATGTTGCCCGGGTGCATGTCGGCGTGGAAAAAGCCGTCGCGGAACACCTGCGTGAAGAAGATCTCGACGCCTTCGCGCGCCAGCTTCGGAATGTCGACGCCCGCCGCGCGCAGCGTCTCGACCTGGCTGATCGGCACACCGATCATGCGCTCCATCACGAGCACCGTGGGCGTGCAGAATTCCCAATACATCTCCGGCACGAGCAGCAGATCAAGGCCGGCGAAGTTGCGGCGCAGCTGGCTGCCATTGGCCGCCTCGCGCATCAGATCGAGCTCGTCGTGCAGATACTTGTCGAATTCGCCGACCACTTCGCGCGGCTTCAGGCGCTTGCCGTCCGCCCACAGGCGCTCGGCCCACACCGCGAGATCGCGCATCAGCGCGAGATCGGAGTCGATCACGGGCAGCATGTTCGGCCGTAGCACCTTCACCGCGACCGCCTTGCCGGCGTGCTGCCCGGCCTTCACCTTCGCGAAGTGCACCTGCGCAATCGACGCGCTCGCCACCGGCACCCGCTCAAAATCATGGAACAGCACGCCGACCGGCGCACCCAGCGATTTCTCGACGATCGCGATCGCGACGTCGGAATCGAACGGGGGCACCTGGTCCTGAAGCTTCGCGAGTTCGTTCGCGATATCGACGGGCAGCAGGTCGCGCCGCGTCGACAGCACCTGGCCGAACTTCACGAAGATCGGCCCGAGGCTCTCGAGCGCGAGGCGCAGACGCACGCCCGGCGGCTGGTCGAAGCGACGCCCGATCGTGGTGACACGAAGCAGCAACCTTACGCGCCGGTCATTGACGCGGCTCAACATCATCTCGTCGAGACCGAAGCGGATGACGGTAAAGAATATTTTTAGAAAACGCAGAAAACGCATCGTAGAGCCCGGTGACTAGCGCGTGCCGCGCGGCGTGGCGGCTCCGCCCGACGCGTCGGCGTCACGGGCTTCAACCTTGTGTTCAAGACGTTCGACGCGCTTTTCGACGCGCGCCAGCGCATCGCGCGCACGGGCGAGTTCAGCGTTGAAATCTTCCAGCGCCGTGCGCCGCACCAGTTGCGGCTTTTCATCGAGCAGATATTCCGCGACCGAACCCAGCAGATTGCGACCCGTGCGAAGCGTCTGCGCATGCATCGAGCGCGCCAGCGAAGCAACGCGCAAAGCGGGGGCATCGCCGATCAACCTGGCGAGATCTTCTTCGGGTTCCCAGCGCAGATGCTCGGCGAGCTTCGCGATCACCGTAGCGAACTCCGCGTCGCCTTCGATTTTCACGTGCTTCATTGCGGCGGCCTGACCGCCCTGCACGAAGGCCGGCAACGCATCCGGCGGCACGGACACCACGACGTCGAACTGCTGCGCTTCGGTTTCGTCGACCGCGGACAGATAGCCATCCGGCCCGACGAGCAGTATCAGCGTGACAGGTGAACAGGTGAGCCGGGCAGTCTTGCCGGCGTAGGGAGCGAGGCGCTCGCGTGCCCACGATTCGCGGGCGAGCAGATGGTTGACGGCAGCAGCGAAGGGCTTGGCGGCGAGGGTCATCGGAAGTGGAAAGAAAAAACCCGCGCCGGCGATCTGCCAGCGCGGGTTCCTATTGTAACGTCCGTTGGCTTGCGGACTGTCTATGCCGAACGGCCAGTCAGGTGGCCCGATGCGCGGTTAACCTGACGTTCACACGCGCCCCGGCCCGCAGGCCAGTCAATGCTGCGCAACCTGCTGGATGCCCGCGAGCAGCCAGCCTTCGCCGGTGCGCGTCGACTTCGACAGGTTCCAGATTTCCACGAACGGCTCGGCCGCCGCACCCGCAGTCTCGCGGATCAGCCCCGAGAAACGCACGCTCGCGAAATATTCCGTGCCGCGATCTTCGACGCCCAGCAGCTCCGCGTTGAGCTGGACCACGTCCGTCTGGTTCGTGCCCGTGCCGCGTGATGAAAGGTCGACCTTCACCTCGGCGTACATTTCCGGCGTGGTGAATTCGCGGATGTCGTCCATATTGCCGACGTCCCACGCGGCCTGCAGACGAATGAAGTAAACCTTCGCGTTGCGCAGGAACGCTTCCGTGTCGAAGTTCGCCGGCACCGACGGCGCGGTCCCGACTTCAGGCGTGTTCAGCGGATTGCCATGCGGCGCGAGATACGAACCGGACGGCGGCGCCGTATAGCTCGGCTCCTGCGGCGAATAGCCCGTGGCACCTGCGTTCAGCGTCGGCGAACCGGCGCCGCTTGCGTAAGCCGGCGTGCCGGCGTCACGTTTGCGGCCCATGAACTTGCGGATCAGCCAGATGGCCACCATCGCGATCAGCGCGATGATGATGAAGTTAGCCATTGCACCGGCAAACGCTTCGCCCAGACCAAAGTGCGAGAGCAGCGCGGCGATACCCAGACCAGCGGCCAGACCCGCGATCGGCCCGAGCCAGCGTGAGCGGTTCAGCGCGGGTGTGGCGGCCGGCGCCGGCTGCGCGCGTTGCGCCTGGGCGGCCTGCGCCGACTGCTGCGTGGGTTGAGCGGGTTGGGCCGGCGGCGGCGTGGTGGAACGCTGCATCGTATTCGACTGGCGGCCGATGCTGCCACCACCGCCGAGGCGCCGCGCTTCGGCGTCAAGCGAAACGAGCGATCCGGCCGTGATCAGACCGACCATGGCCACCACTCCGATTCGCCTCGCCCACGAACCCGATTTCTTACGGGAAGATAACAAACGCGAATCAGACATTTTTCACATTCCTTAAAAAACAATGATTTAGGACGTTAGTACTTCGTCCCCACGTGTAAAGCTACCACACCAGCTGACAAATTGTAATATTTGACGGCGTCGAGGCCTGCTTGTTCCATCATTGTTTTTAAAGTTTCCTGATCCGGATGCATGCGGATCGATTCGGCGAGATACCGATAGCTTTCGGCGTCCTTCGCGAAACGATCGCCAAGCCAGGGCAGAACCTTGAACGAGTAAACATCGTAGACCTTCTTCAGCGGATCCCATACCTTCGAGAACTCCAGCACGAGCAGACGTCCGGCGGGTTTCAGCACACGACGCATTTCTGCCAGCGCCACGTCCTTATGCGTCATATTGCGCAACCCGAAAGCGACGGTGACCACGTCGAAGTAGTTGTCCGGGAAGGGAATTTTTTCCGCGTCGCACAACAGCGCCGGTGTGATGACGCCCTTGTCGAGCAGACGGTCGCGGCCCACCCGCAGCATCGATTCGTTGATGTCCGTATGCCAGACTTCGCCGCTCGGTCCGGCCTGCTTCGCGAACGCTTTCGACAGATCGCCCGTTCCGCCCGCGATGTCGAGCACCTTGAAGCCCGGCCGCACTTTCGCCTGAGCGATCGTGAACATCTTCCACGCGCGATGCAACCCGCCCGACATCAGGTCGTTCATCAGGTCGTAGTTGGTGGCGACCGAGTGAAACACCCCCGCCACCTTCTTCGCTTTTTCCTGTTCGTCGACTGTCTGAAAGCCGAAGTGGGTCTTGTTCATCGCGCTTGTCCTTTCGCGTATTCTGGAATGTTGCGCCGCAATACCTGGCGCGCAGGCCGCATCGTACCAGCGGATGACACAATTAGTGGCAATGTCCGTGCCCGTGGCCGTGCGCAGCACCGGCAGCGGCCATCGGTGCGTCGCGGTCGACGCCCGCCGCTTCGAGTTTGCCGAAGTACTCGCGCCACAGTTCGTCCTGACGGATCGCGATGTCGTACAGCAGGTCCCACGAATAGAGCCCGGTCGAGTGCCCGTCCGAGAACGTGGGCTGCAACGCGTAATTACCGACGCCTTCGATCGATACGATCGACACGTCGCGCTTGCCGGTCTGCAGCGTCTCCTGGCCCGGGCCGTGGCCACGCACTTCCGCCGACGGCGAAAACACGCGCAGGAGTTCGAACGGTACGCGGTAACTCTTGCCGTCGCCGTACTGGAGTTCGAGCACGCGCGATTTCGCGTGAACGACGACCCCGGTGGGAACCGGTGTGTCGGGAGTCAGTCCGCTCATGATGACCTCAGGCGAGAGCTTGTTCGATTTCGTTGCGCACCGCTTCGCGCAGCAGCGTGGCCTGCGCGCGGCGCGACGACAGCAGCGCCTCCGACACCGTACGCTGGCGCGGCGCCCAGATCGGCAGCGGAAAATGCGCGTCGTTTGAAAAACGCGGAATCACATGCCAGTGCACGTGCGGCACCTGGTTGCCGAGACTCGCGAGATTCACCTTCACGGGTTGCATCACACGTCTCATCGCGCGCTCGACAGCGTAAACAGCCTGCATCACGCAATCGCGCTCATCGTCAGACAGATCGGAAAACTCGGCGATATGCGCGTTCCAGATCACCCGGCAAAAGCCCGGGTAATCGTGTTCGTCGGCGAGAACGACACGCAGCGTATCGTTCTGCCACAGCACATCGCCGCCTTCCTCACGGCAAAATACACACTCCATCATCTTCCCCGAACGGATATGTCAGCCGTGTCATTAGACCAGCACGCGCTCGATTCCGCCATTGTTCGCACGTTGCACGTAATCAGCCATCCAGTTTTCGCCCAGCACGTGACGCGCCATTTCGACGACGATGTAATCCGCTTCAGTGCCCGAGTCTTCGTTGTAGCGCGACAGGCCCTGCAGGCACGACGGGCAGCTCGTCAGGATCTTGATGTCGGGCACGTTGCCCGGCTGCGGGCCGTTGCCGGCCTTCAGCACTGAACCTTCAGCCGCACCCGCGGCGCCAGCCGACGCATTCGCCGGATTGATCGCGTTCGCGCCCGCTTCGCCAACCAGCGGAATGCCGCGCAGCTTCGCCGCGCCCTTGCGCATTTCCTCTTCCTTACGGAAGCGGACCTGCGTCGAGATATCCGGACGCGTCACCGCGAGCGTGCCCGATTCACCGCAGCAACGATCGTTCTTCTCGATCGTGTAGCCGTCGTGTTCAGAACCCATCAACTCGTTCACGAGCTTCACCGGGTCCATCGTCTTGATCGGCGTGTGACACGGGTCGTGATACATGTAGCGCGTGCCGGTCACGCCTTCCAGCTTGATGCCCTTTTCGAGCAGGAATTCGTGAATGTCGATGATCCGGCAGCCCGGGAAAATCTTCTCGAATTCATAGCCGGCCAGCTGGTCGTAACACGTGCCGCACGACACCACGACCGTCTTGATGTCGAGGTAGTTCAGCGTGTTCGCGACGCGGTGGAATAGCACGCGGTTATCCGTGACGATCTTCTCGGCCTTGTCGTACTGACCCGAGCCGCGCTGCGGATAGCCGCAACACAGATAACCCGGCGGCAGCACCGTCTGCACGCCCGCTTCCCACAGCATCGCCTGCGTTGCCAGGCCAACCTGCGAGAACAGCCGCTCCGAGCCGCAGCCCGGGAAGTAGAACACCGCTTCCGAATCGGCCGTAGTCGTCTTCGGATTACGGATGATCGGCACGATCTTGTTGTCTTCGATGTCGAGCAGCGCGCGCGCCGTTTTCTTCGGCAGATTGCCCGGCATCTTCTTGTTCATGAAGTGGATCACCTGCTGCGTGACCGGCGGCTTGCCGACCGTCGCCGGCGGATGCGCCGTCTGCTTCTTCGCGAACTTCTTCAGCACGTCGTTGCCGAGGCGCTGCGCCTTGTAACCGATGCCCATCATCGCGGTACGCGCGAGGTTGATGGTCTGCGGATTCGTCGCGTTGAGGAAGAACATGCCGGCTGCGTTGCCCGGATTGAACTTCTTCTTGCCCATCTTGCGCAGCAGGTTGCGCATGTTCATCGTCACGTCGCCGAAGTCGATCTTCACCGGACACGGCGTCACGCACTTGTGACACACCGTGCAGTGATCGGCGACGTCGTTGAACTCGTCCCAGTGCTTGATCGACACGCCGCGGCGGGTCTGCTCTTCGTACAGGAACGCCTCGACCAGCAAGGAAGTGGCGAGAATCTTGTTGCGCGGGCTGTACAGCAGATTCGCGCGCGGCACGTGCGTCGCGCACACCGGCTTGCACTTGCCGCAGCGCAGGCAGTCCTTGATCGAATCGGCGATCGCGCCAATATCGGACTGCTGCATGATGAGCGACTCGTAGCCCATCAGGCCAAAGCTCGGCGTGTATGCGTTGCGCAGATCGGCGCCCGGCAGCAGCTTGCCCGCGTTGAAGCGGCCATGCGGGTCGACGCGCTGCTTATACGCGCGGAATTCACCGATTTCGTCTTCGGTCAGGAATTCGAGCTTCGTAATGCCAATGCCGTGCTCGCCGGAAATCACGCCATCAAGCGAACGCGCAAGCTTCATGATGCGCGCGACCGCCGTGTGGGCGTCCTGCAGCATCTCGTAGTTATCCGAGTTGACGGGGATGTTCGTATGAACATTGCCGTCGCCCGCGTGCATGTGGAGCGCGACGAACACGCGGCCGCGCAGCACCTGCTTGTGGATTGCCTGCGCTTCGTCGAGGATCGGCTTGAACTCACCGCCCGCGAAGATCTGGCGCAGTTCCGCGCGAATCTCCGCCTTCCACGACACGCGTACCGTGCGGTCCTGCGTTACGTGGAAAACGGTGGCTTCCGGTTGCGCGTCGACGCGGTCCGCGAATTTCTCCGCGAGACCTTCGTAGCCGAGCTGCACCAGATAGTGCTGCGCCTCACGCAGCGACAGATCCAGCTTGTCGCGCAGGAATTCCCAGCGCGTGCGCACGTGCTTCAGCAGATCCAGCGCCTGTTGCACGCGGTCTTCGAGCAGTTCGGCGCTCGGGATTTCGTTCGCGTCGTCGCTCTTGCCGAGCGGCAGCTTGCCGGCCTTGAAGAACGCTTCGAGCGCATCGACCAGTTGCAGCTTGTTCTTGACCGACAGCTCGATGTTGATGCGCTCGATGCCGTCCGTGTACTCGCCCATGCGATTGAGCGGAATCACGACGTCTTCGTTGATCTTGAACGCGTTCGTGTGTCTCGCGATCGCAGCGGTGCGGCTGCGGTCGAGCCAGAAGCGCTTGCGCGCCTCGGCGCTGACCGCGACGAAGCCTTCACCGCTCTTGCCGTTCGCCATCCGCACGACTTCCGACGTGGCGTGCGCGACGGCATCCGCATCGTCACCGACGATGTCGCCGATCAGCACCATCTTCGGAAACGCATTGCGCTTCGACTTGGTCGCATAACCGACGGCGCGCAGATAGCGCTCGTCGAGATGTTCCAGGCCCGCGAGAATCGCGCCGCCCTTCTTCGACGTTTCGAACAGGTAATCCTTGATCTCGACGATGCTCGGAATCGCCTCGCGCGCCTGGCCGAAGAATTCAAGGCAGACGGTGCGCGTATTCGCGGGCATCTTGTGCAGCACCCAGCGAGCCGACGTGATCAGACCGTCGCAGCCTTCCTTCTGGATGCCGGGCAGGCCCGCGAGGAATTTATCGGTGACGTCCTTGCCGAGGCCTTCCTTGCGGAAGCGCTTGCCTTCAATGTTGAGCGATTCCGTGCGCAGCAGCTTTTCGCCCGGCGCGTACTCACCGTCGAACCACTTCAGTTCGAAGCGCGCTACCGCGATGTCATGGATCTTGCCCATGTTGTGGTCGAGGCGCGTGACTTCGAGCCAGTTCCCTTCCGGGTCGACCATGCGCCACCAGGCGAGGTTATCGAGCGCGGTGCCCCACAGCACGGCCTTCTTGCCGCCTGCGTTCATCGCGACGTTGCCGCCGATGCACGATGCGTCGAGCGACGTCGGATCGACCGCGAACACAAAGCCGGCCTGCTCGGCCGCTTCGGTTACACGACGCGTAACGACGCCCGCGCCCGAGAAGATAGTCGCGACGCGGCGATCGAGACCCGGCAGTTCGGTCATCTCGACCGCGCCGAGTTCTTCGAGCTTTTCAGTGTTAATGACGGCCGAGAACGGCGTGAGCGGTACCGCGCCGCCCGTGTAGCCCGTGCCGCCTCCGCGCGGGATCACGGTCAGCCCGAGTTCGAAGCACGCCTTGATCAGGCCGGCGATTTCGGCTTCGGTATCCGGCGTCAGGACGACGAAGGGGTATTCGACGCGCCAGTCGGTGGCGTCAGTGACGTGCGAGACGCGTGACAGGCCGTCGAAGCGGATGTTGTCCTTCTGCGTCTGACGGCCGAGGACTTTGGTCGCGCGTTTGCGCAGGTCGGCGGTCTTCTCGAACTCGCTCGCGAAATCGGCGACGGCACGGCGCGCGGCGCCGACCAGCGTTTCGACGCGCGCGGCGCGGTCGACGCCTGCTTCGTCGCTGTGCTCGATCAGGTCGGCTCTACGACGCTTCTCGATCTCGGTAAGACGGTGGTTCAGCGCCTCGATCAGCAGCGCGCGGCGCTTCGGGTTGTCGAGCAGGTCGTCCTGCAGATACGGATTGCGGCGCACGACCCAGATATCGCCGAGCACTTCGTACAGCATCCGCGCCGAGCGGCCGGTACGGCGTTCGGCGCGCAGTTCGGCGAGCGCGGCCCACGCATCATCGCCGAGCAGCCGGATGACAATCTCGCGATCAGAAAACGACGTGTAGTTATAGGGAATTTCGCGCAGGCGCGGTTCGAGGTCGACGGCTACCGCGGCAGCGGCGCCGTGCGGATCGAAAACTTGAGGTGCGTTCATATTCGGACGACTCGGTGGGTCAGCAACGCCCGCTCCAGATGAAGGGGCTAGCTGACAGTGCGCGTGGGGCGCAATTCTGGAAATCTTTTCTGTGGAGCGAAGCCCGCCGATGGCGACTCACATCGGCGTCTTCATGCGCCTAGCAGCTACACGATCGTGCATGCCGGACGTGCCGCTGCGCCGCGGGACGGGACTCACGCGGTGCGGGCATCAAATGGTCGATCCGGGGCTGCCAGTGCATCTTCCGATCCTTGTTCCAAAATAGGATTCTAACGCATGATCAGGGTGCGCGCCGGAGGTGGGAGAAGGCTGCGAAGGGGCAGCCGAATGGCTGATGCTGGGGTGCGTGTGGCCAGCCGGAGGGCGGTTGGCGCTATTATTGACCCTTTCCCGTCCCGTAAAGCGCATCGCGCGCCACCCGCATGGCTTCCCACGACTATCTGAAGAAAACCCTGACCGCGCGCGTCTACGACGTCGCCCGCGAGACCGAGCTCGAACGTGCGCCGAATCTGTCGGCACGGCTGCGCAACCCGATTTATCTGAAGCGTGAGGATAACCAGCCGGTTTTCTCGTTCAAGCTGCGCGGCGCGTACAACAAGATGGTGAACCTGCCGGCGGACGCGCTGGAACGTGGCGTGATTACCGCGTCGGCGGGCAATCATGCGCAGGGCGTGGCGCTGTCGGCGGCGCGGCTTGGCGTGAAGGCGATCATCGTGGTGCCCGTTACGACGCCGCAGGTCAAGGTCGATGCGGTGCGCGCCCACGGCGGCCCGACAGTCGAAGTCGTGCAGTTCGGTGAATCGTTTAGCGACGCCTACGGGCACGCCACCAGACTGCAGGAAGAGCGTGGCCTGACGTTCGTTCATCCGTTCGACGATCCTTACGTGATCGCCGGCCAGGGTACGGTCGCGATGGAAATTCTGCGTCAGCATCAGGGCCCGATTCACGCGATCTTCGTGCCGATCGGCGGGGGCGGATTTGCGGCGGGCGTCGCGGCGTACGTCAAGGCCGTGAGGCCGGAGATCAAGGTCATCGGCGTGCAGACCGAAGATTCGTGCGCGATGGCGCAGTCGCTGAAGGCGGGCGAGCGTGTCACGCTGAACGAGGTCGGTCTGTTTTCGGACGGCACGGCCGTCAAGCTGGTCGGCGAGGAAACCTTCCGCCTGTGCAAGGAATATCTCGACGACGTCCTCGTCGTGAACACCGACGCGCTGTGCGCGGCGATCAAGGACGTCTTCCAGGACACGCGCAGCGTGCTCGAACCAGCGGGCGCGCTCGCCGTGGCGGGCGCGAAGCAGTACACGGAACGCGAAGGCATCGAGAACCAGACGCTGATCGCGGTGACGTCCGGCGCGAACATGAACTTCGACCGGATGCGTTTTGTGGCGGAACGCGCCGAAGTGGGTGAAGCGCGTGAAGCGGTGTTCGCCGTGACGATTCCGGAAGAGCGTGGCAGCTTCAAACGCTTCTGCGAACTGGTGGGCACGCGTAGCGTCACCGAGTTCAACTACCGGATCGCCGACGCAAAATCGGCGCACATCTTCGTCGGCGTGCAGATCAAAAACCGCGGCGAATCGGCCGAGATCGCGAAGGCGTTCGAGGGACACAATTTCGCCACTGTCGACCTGACCAACGACGAATTGTCGAAGCAGCACATCCGCTATATGGTGGGCGGCCGCTCGCCGCTCGCGCACGACGAACGCCTGTTCCGCTTCGAGTTTCCGGAGCGGCCGGGCGCGTTGATGAAGTTTTTATCATCGATGGCGCCGAACTGGAATATCAGCCTGTTCCATTACCGGAATCAGGGCGCCGATTACAGCTCGATTCTCGTCGGCATCCAGGTGCCGGGCGCGGAAGATGGCGAATTCGCGCGCTTCCTCGCGTCGCTGGGCTATCCGTACTGGGAAGAAAGCGCGAATCCGGTTTACAAGCTGTTCCTTTCCTGACGGCGGCGGACGTCGACGCATATGGCTTTTTCGCTCGAAGACAAGCTGGTCGTGGCGATTTCATCGCGGGCGCTGTTCGACTTCGAGGAAGAGAACCGTGTCTACGAGGCGGGCGACCTGCAGGCGTATGAAGCATTGCAGCGCGAACGCCTGAACGTGCCGGCGCGGCCCGGCGTCGCGTTTCCGCTGATTCGCAAGCTGCTGGCGCTGAACGCGGGCGCGCATCGGGTCGAAGTAGTGATCCTGTCGCGCAGCGATCCGATCAGCGGGCTGCGTGCGTTCAGCTCATGCCGCGAGCATGGCCTGGCGATCGAGCGCGGCGTATTCACACGCGGGCGGGCGCCGTTCAGCTATCTGAAGCCGCTGAACGCGTCGCTGTTTCTGTCGGCCAATCAGGACGACGTGCGCGACGCGCTGGCTGCCGGATTCCCGGCTGCACGCGTATTGCCAGAATCGGCGAAAATGGCGAGCAGGCATCCGGACGAGATTCGCATTGCTTTTGACGGCGACGCCGTGCTGTTTTCCGACGAAGCAGAGCGCGTGTTCCAGAAGGATGGGCTGGGCGCATTTGTCGGTCACGAGACCGACAAGAAAGATCTGCCGCTGGCGGACGGTCCGCTGAAGCCGCTGCTGGGCGCGCTGCACCGGCTGCAGAAACTGGCGGACGAAGCCGCGCCGACGCAGACCGCGCCGATGCGCATCCGCACGGCGCTGGTGACGGCGCGATCGGCGCCGGCGCATGAGCGCGCGATCCGGACGCTCATGCAGTGGAACATCGAAATCGACGAAGCGATGTTCCTCGGTGGGCTCGACAAAGGTGAATTCCTGCGCGAGTTCGAACCGGACTTTTTCTTCGACGACCAAATTCGCCACTGCGAATCGGCCCGTGTCGTTACGGCAACGGGGCACGTCGTGAGTGGCATCGTGAACGCATCATGACACCTGAACAATCGCCGCTTGGCAAACCTTCTTCCTATACGGAACAGTACGACGCGTCGCTGCTCTTTCCGATCGCACGCAGTGCTGCGCGCGAGGCGATCGGCATTGGCGCACGGTTGCCGTTCTTTGGCACGGACATCTGGAATGCGTACGAGCTTTCGTGGCTGAACGCGCGTGGCAAGCCGCAGATCGCGGTGGCGACGTTCTTTATTCCGGCGGATTCGCCGAATATTGTCGAGTCGAAGTCGTTCAAGCTGTATCTGGGGTCGTTTGCGCATACGACGTTTGAGTCGATCGATGTCGTGCGGGAGACGATCAAGCGGGATGTTTCAGCTGCAACTGGCGCTTCGGTTTCGTTGCACCTCGCGCCGCCCGCTGAGTTCGGCAAGCTCGCGCTTGAGGAGTTTGAGGGGTTGTCGCTGGATCGGCTCGATCTTGATACGTCTGTGTACCACCCTGAGCCTTCGTTTTTGACTGCTGCTTTAGATGAGGCTCCGGTAGAGGAGACCTTGTTCTCCAATCTGCTGAAGTCGAATTGCCCTGTGACCGGGCAGCCGGATTGGGGCAGCATCCAGATTCATTATGTTGGTCCGCAGATCGATCATGCAGGGTTGTTGCGATACATCATTTCGTATCGCAATCACACCGGGTTTCATGAGCAATGCGTTGAGCGGATCTTTATCGATGTACTTAGGGCCTGCCGGCCTGTGAAGCTCGCTGTTTATGCGCGGTATACCCGCCGCGGTGGGCTCGATATCAATCCGTTCCGGACTAACTTTAATCTGCCTATGCCGGATAATTTGCGCACCGCGCGACAGTGAGGTTTTTTGGTTTTTTTGTTGTTCTGGATTTGTTGTTGTTCTGGTTTTGTTGTTGTTCTGGTTTTGTTGGCCTTTCCTTGTAGCCATGTCGGTCTATTGGCGTCGCCCCTGTGCGGGGCGGCACCTACTTGCCCACAGGCGCTTCTTGCGGCGCGTTTTGGGGTCTTTGTTGGCGTTTCCTTGTAGCCATGTCGGTCTATTGGCGTCGCCCCTGTGCGGGGCGGCACCTACTTTTCTTTGTCCTTGCCAAAGAAAAGTAGGCAAAAGAAAGGCGCCGAAAACTCTTCGCTTCCTGGTGCGTCATCACCGGGGAATGGCACCCCATGAAGTGTCGCCCCCACATTTCACCCGGCATCGGCCCGCGCACGATCGGATCCCCCGCACAGCACACTTCGTGACAAAGGGCTCATCCACCCGGCTCCGCGTTGCGTCGCCGAATGGCATAACCTTCACGTCACGTCACCGACGGCATAGCTTCCGCGTGGCCGCTTGCGTATGTGCCTTCCTGACCGATTCCACCGCCGACCGCTTGCGCCGTCATCGCCGCGCCGTGCTGCGCGCGTGCGGCGCAGTGAGCTAGCGCAACCATGCCGCCTTCCGGCGAACCCATCCGGGACGTACGCAGTGCGACCATGCCGCCGTCTGGCCAACCCATCCGCGACGCACGCAGTGCGGAGTGAGGTGGATGAGCCCCGTGTCACAGACGGTGCTGTGCGACGGGCGGTCTCGTGCGCGGACCTATATCGTTTCTGTGCGGGGGCGACACTTCATGGGGTGCCATTCCCCGTATGTCACACAGCCAGGAAGAGCAGACTTTTCGGCGCCTTTCTTTTGCCTACTTTTCTTTGGCAAGGACAAAGAAAAGTAGGTGCCGCCCCGCACAGGGGCGACGCTAATAGACCGACATGGCTACAAGGAAAGGCCAACAAAAACCCAAACGCATCGAAAGAAGCGCCCGAGGGAAAGCCCAACAAAAAACCCTAGCCGCCAGGCGCCTTATAAGCGACACAATCCACTTCAACCCGACAATCAATCACCATACTGGAAACGACACAAGCCCGAGCCGGAGGATTCTCGCCAAAATACTCCCGAAACACCTTGTTGAACGAAGCAAAATCGCGCGGATCATCAAGCCATACACCGCAGCGAACAACGTGCTCGGCCCCATACCCAGCTTCTTTAAGAATGGCAAAAACGTTCTGAATCGCCTTGTGCGATTGCTCGACGATCCCGCCATTGATCACTTCGCCATTCTCCATCGGCGTCTGGCCGGACACGAACAGCCAGCCGTCCGCTTCGACCGCCCGAGCAAAAGGCATATGCTGCCCGCCGGTACCCTTTCCACCTTCCACGCCATAACGCTTCATCACACCACTCCTCAATCAAAAACCGGCGACGCCAGATAGAACAGGCACACCGCAAAAGTTAATAAACAACGCAAAAATCCAGATAATCAGAACGCGCCCTGCGCATCCCCTTTCGACGCTGCGCCACGCGCAACAAAATGCCCTGCCCGCTCACCCGTCGGCTGCCCATCGCGATACGACAACACGCCGTTCACCCACACCGCGTCGATGCCATCAGCAGCCTGTTGCGGCTTCTCAAATGTCGCTGCATCACGCACCCGCGCCGGGTCGAACAGCACGAGGTCAGCGTGATACCCCACATGCACCTCGCCACGCTGCGTCAAACCAAAGCGGCCCGCAGACAGGCTCGTCATCTTCCGCACCGCCTCTTCCAGCGGAATCAGACCGGTATCGCGCGCGTAATGTCCGAGCACACGCGGAAACGCGCCCCACAACCGCGGATGCGGCAGCGGATCGTTCGGCAAACCATCCGAGCCCACCATCGTCGCCGGATGCGACAGGATCCGCCGCACGTCGTCCTCCGACATGTTGTGATACACCGCGCCCGCCGGCCGCAGCCGTTTGCCCGCTTCCTGCTGCGTCACGCCCCACTCGGCCGCGATGTCCTTCACGAGCTTGCCCGCCATCTCCGGATGCGGCTCCGACCACGTGATCGTGATGTCGATATCGCCCGTCACCTGCTTCAGATCCAGCGTCGACGAGCTGCGGTTGTATGGATAGCAATCGCAGCCGATCGGCTGCAACCGGCGCGCGCCCTCCAGCGACTTCAGCACCTCCGTGCTGCGCCCCCAGTTCGACGGCCCCGCACACTTCAGATGCGAAATGATCACCGGCACCCGCGCATGGCGACCGACCTTATATGCCTCGTCCATCGCATCGAGGATCGCGTCGAACTCGGTGCGCATGTGCGTCGTGTACAACGCGCCCGCCGCGGCGAGTGGCTCGGCCAGCGCCATCACTTCTTCGGTCGGCGCGGAAAACGCCGAGCCATACGCAAGGCCGCTGCTCAACCCAAGCGCGCCGTGCGCCAGCGCCTCTTCCAGCTGCGCGACCATGCCTTCGATTTCCTGCGCCGTCGCCGCGCGATCCAGCCGGTCCATCTGGTTGTTACGCAACGCCGTGTGGCCGATCAGCGCGCCCACGTTCACGGCCGGCCGCGCCGCGTTCACCGCCTCGACATACGCGGCGAACGTCGGGTATTTGAACGCTTCGCGCTCGCCGAGCAGATTCATCGGATCCGGCGGATCGCCCTTCAGCGCGACCGGCGAAGCACTGATCCCGCAATTGCCGACGATCACCGTCGTCACGCCCTGCGTGATCTTCGGCAGCATCTGCGGTGAGCGGATCACGTGCGTGTCGTCATGCGTGTGGACGTCGATGAAGCCCGGCGCGAGCGCGCGGCCGTTCGCCTCGATCAGTTCTTCGGCGAGCCAGTTCGACAGGTTGCCGATCGCGACAATCTTGCCGTCGCGCACCGCGACGTCGCGCTCGACCGGCGGCGCGCCCGTGCCGTCGTAAAGCTGCGCGCCGACAATCAGCGTATCGGCGGCTTCAGGATGCGAATGCATGGATCAATCTCCTAGCGGTTGTCGTTCGCCGCCGCCGCGATGGGCGTCGAGCGCGTGTTTCATGCGACGCAGCAACTCGCGACTCTCGTCGCCGAGGCTGACGGCCAGCTCGGTCACAAGCACGTCCAGCGCCATCATCATCGCGTAACGCGACGACGACGGCTTGTAGATGAAATCAGTTTCAAACGCGACGATCGGAATCACCCAGTCAGCCAGCTTCGCCAGCGGCGACGCAGGGGCGGTCAGCGCGATCAGCGTCGCGCCGTAATCGCGCGCGATCCGGCAGTTTTCGACCATCTCCGGCACGCGGCCCGTCGTCGACAGCGCGATCACCACGCAATCGCGCGAAACGGTGCTCGCCACCATGCGCTGCAACAAACCGTCCTGATACGTCGCCACCGGACGACCCAGTCGCACGAGCCGGAAACGCATTTCGTCGGCGAGCGCTGTCGAGCCGCCGCCCATGCCGAACACGTAGATCATCCGCGCGCCGCGCAGCACGGCCGCGGCGTCCGCGAGCGGCGCCTGACGCAGCAACTGGTGGTTATGGGCAAGCGCGGTCTGTAATTCGTCGAAGACACGCGTAGCAAGCGGCTCGGGCGCATCAGCAGCCGAGTTCGCCTGCAGGAAGCGCTGTCCGACGGCGGCGGCCTGCGCGAGCCGCAGCTTCAGTTCGCGCACGTCGCGGCAACCGACGGCCTTTGCAAAACGCGTGACAGTCGCGATACTGACGCCCGCCTGCTGCGCGAGCGCGCCAATGCTCGCGCGCGCCGCGCCGGTCAGATCGTCGAGAATCAGCGCGGCGACCTTGCGCTCGGCCGGGCGCAACTCGGGCGCGCTCTCGGCGATGCGAGCGACAATGTCGAAAGTAAGCGGCTCAGCAGTCGAATTCATGGAAAACGGTGGGAACGCAGCACGGCAAGGGGTATCGTGCGACATAACATATTTGTCGCTCGCGAAACCGGCATGGTACTAAATAACATTTCTGGATCCATGCTACTTTCGTTAAGATATAGCTGTCAACTTTGGTTCAATTTAACTGGACGATGGAGCAGGAGTACATGAAAGTTACAAACTATCAGGGCGCGACGATTGATCCTTATAGCAAGGGCTTGGGCATGGTTCCGGGCACCAGTATCCAGCTGACGGACACCGCACGCCTTGAGTGGAATCTGCTGGACGAAGACGTCAGCCTGCCGGCTGCCGTGCTGTACGCGGATCGTATCGAGCACAACCTGAAGTGGATGCAGGCTTTTGTCGCGGAATATGGCGTCAAGCTCGCGCCGCACGGCAAGACAACGATGGCGCCGCAACTCTTCCGTCGCCAGCTGGAAACCGGCGCGTGGGGCATTACGCTCGCCACCGCGCATCAGGTGCGCGCCGCGTATCACGGCGGCGTGCAGCGCGTGCTGATGGCGAACCAGCTGGTCGGCCGTCGCAACATGATGATGATCGCGGAACTGCTGAGCGATCCGGAATTCGAATTTTTCTGCATCGTTGATTCGGCGGACGGCGTCGACCAGCTCGGCAAGTTCTTCGGATCGGTGCGCAAGCAGTTGCAGGTGCTGCTCGAACTCGGCGTGCCGGGCGGACGCACTGGGGTGCGTAGCGTCGGGCAGCGCAATGCGGTCCTCGAAGCGATCGCACGCTATCCGGATTCGCTGAAGCTCGCAGGCGTCGAGCTGTATGAAGGCGTGTTGCAGGAAGAAGGTCAGGTCCGCGAGTTTCTGCGCAACGCGGTCGACATCACGCGCACGCTCTCGAGCGAAGGCCGTTTTGCACGCTCGCCGGCGATCCTGTCGGGCGCGGGTTCGGCCTGGTATGACGTGGTCGCGGAAGAATTCGCGAAAGCATCGGCCGAAGGGCAGATCGAAATCGTGCTGCGTCCAGGCTGCTATCTGACGCACGACGTCGGCATCTACAAGAAGGCGCAGAACGACATCTTCGCGCGCAATCCGGTCGCGAAGAAGATGGGCGAAGGCCTGCTGCCGGCGCTGCAACTGTGGGCGTACGTGCAGTCGATTCCCGAGCCGGATCGCGCGATCATCGGTCTCGGCAAGCGTGATTCCGCGTTCGACGCGGGCATGCCGGAGCCAGCAAAGCACTATCGTCCGGGCACCAAAGCGCCGCGCAATATCGCGAAAGATGAAAAGTGGGAAATCTTCGGTCTGATGGACCAGCACGCGTATCTGCGGATCCCCATGAACGCCGATATCAAGGTCGGCGACATGATCGCGTTCGACATCTCGCATCCGTGCCTGACGTTCGACAAGTGGCGTCAGTTGCTGGTCGTCGATCCGTCGTATCGCGTGACTGAAGTGATCGAGACGTTTTTCTGAGTCCCGCCTTTCGCTTGCTGCAGAAGACGGAAATCAGCAGCGCGTCAGACAGGCTCGACAGGCAACGTCGCGGCCACTTCACCGATGCGCGCTTCCAGCATCGTAAGCGCGCCCGACAGCGCCGCGAGCGCGTCATCCGGCAGCGCCGCCATCGTTTCGTGAAGAAACGTATTGCGGCGCGGCATGCTGGCTTCGATCGCCGCGCGCCCCACTTCGGTCAGCTTCACATTGGTCACGCGGTTATCGCGCGCGTCCATGCTGCGTGCGATCCAGCCCATGCCTTCGAGCGTCTTCAGCTGTCGCGTCAATGCGCCCGGGTCGACCTGCAAACGCTCGACCAGCCGCTTCTGCGACGACTCGCCCGCCTGACTGTGCAACGCCAGCAGAATGCGCCAGCGCGGCATCGGATGGCCGACGTGCGCCTCGAACGCGGACATGAACGAACGGTACGTGCGTCCGAACTGCTGAACAATGGCGATGCGATCCTGTTCTTCCATGATTGATCGATAGAGCGGCTGACGGGAAGTCAGTCGGCGTGGATAACGGGCTCGACGTGACGTTGAAGCTTGATCGGCGGCACGCGACGACTCTGCCAGACCGACGCGATGGCGATCACCGCAGCGACCGCAAGGCCGATGTGAATCGCGGAAACAAGCGCTTCACGCGCGGCTTCGAGCAACAGCGCGCCATTGTGTCCGGTGTGGGCAAGCTGGCCCAGCAGCGTCGACTGCGCGTCGTGATTGATCAGAATCTGTGGATCGCTGAGATCGACGAACCACTGCGTCGCGTGATCGCTTTCCAGCGCATTGCGCACGCCGTTCGCATACATATGGGAGACGAGCGTGCCAGTCAGCGCCGTGCCGATCATCCCGCCGATCATCCGCAAAGACTGCAGCAGCGCGGTCGCGATACCGAGATGCTCACGGCCGGCTGTCTGCTGCGCGAAAATCGTCAGGTTCGGCATCACAAAGCCGAGACCCACGCCGCCGAAAATCATGAACGTCATCAGGATCGAGTGCGGCATCCCGCGCGTCGCGACGACCACACCAAGACACGAAATCGCGAGCAGCGAAAAGCCGATGTACAGCATCAGGTTCGGATTGCGCATGCGCGACACGAGCCGGCCGTTCGCAATGCTGCCGATCGTGATGAACACGACGAGCGGCGTGATGACGAGCCCCGCTTCCTTCGGCGACAACCCAAAGCCGCCCTGAAACAGCAGCGGCGCATAGAACAGCAGCGAAAACATCGTGAAGCCGCCCATCACCGCGAGCGTGAACAGCGCGGCGAGGCTGCGGTTGCGGAACATGTCGACAGGAAGAATCGGCTGCGGGAAGCGCTTTTCCCACTGCCACAGCGCCCACGCGGACACGACACTGATCGCCAGCAACAGGGGCGCCGCACCGCCAATGCCGTGCTTCGGCAGCATTTCGACGAAGAGCTGCAAGCAGCCGAGCGCGACAGCGATCAGCAATGCGCCAGGCCAGTCGAGTTGCATCCTGGTCTCGTGCTTGACGTGCCGCAGATGCGGCAGGAAGCGCCACACAAAAAACAGCGATAGCAGCCCCACCGGCAGATTGACGTAAAACACCGAGCGCCAGCCGTAGTACTGCGTGAGAAAACCGCCCAGTGATGGCCCGACCGCGTTTGCGATGCCGAACGCCGAACTCATCAGCACCTGCCAGCGCAGCCGCACGACGGAGTCGGGAAAGAGATCGGGAATGCACGCGAACGCCGTGCCAACCAGCATGCCGCCGCCAATGCCCTGCAATCCACGCGCGATGACGAGGAACAGCATGTTGTTAGCCATGCCGCAGAGCACCGAAGCCGCCGTGAATACGACGATCGACGCGATCACGAACGGCTTGCGCCCGTAATAGTCGCCGAGACGCCCGAAGATCGGCACCGTAATCACCGACGTCAGCAGATACGACGTCGCGACCCACGCGTACAGTTCGAAGCCTTTGAGTTCGGCGACGATGGTCGGCAGCGCGGTGCCGACCACGGTCTGATCGAGCGCGACCAGCATCGTGACAAAAGAGACACCGAGCATCGCCATCAGCGATTCCCGGAACGGCAGGACTTGCCCACTCGAATGGTGAGCAGCGGTGTGAACAGCCATTTTTTGATCGTGCAACGGTTGACGGGTCAACGAATATTGAATCATACCATGCCCGCTGGCTCTAAACTGGCTGAACCGGCGCTTCTGTCGTCCAGAAACGCGCCGCTGAACTGATCGCCAGCACACTCAGGGAGAGTCATGGAATCCATTCCCCGCGCCGCACACCAACTGTCGACCGAGGATCTGAACGCGCTGCGCCGCGCGAAACACGAGCTTGAAAGCCCGGCGCTCGCGATGAAGCTGGCGAGCATCGTAGGCGCGCCGCTGGAGAAGCTGATTGCGCGCATGCCGGGCATCGCCAGCGAGAAAGTGACGGAAGCCACCCAGGCCGCGCTGCGCAAGTGTCTGCAGATCGCCTTGCGCACGCTCGGCCGCAATGGCGGCGCCGGCCCATTCGCCGCGCCGGACAAACCCAGCAATCTGCTTCACAAGTTCGCTGTCGCCACGACAGGCGCCGCCGGCGGCGCCTTCGGCCTGTTTGCGCTACCGGTCGAACTGCCCGTGACGACGACGTTGATGTTCCGTTCGATCTGCGACGTCGCGCGCAGTGAAGGTGAGGACCTGTCGGACATCGACACGCAGTTGCAATGCCTGACCGTGCTCGGCATGGGCGGCACGTCAAAAGCCGACGACGACGCCGATCTCGGCTATTTCATCGTGCGCGGCGCGCTGGCGCAGTCGGTATCGAAGGCGACCTCGGAGATCGCCACGAAAGGCATGACGTCGCATGGCTCGGCGGCCTTGCTGCG
This sequence comes from Paraburkholderia sp. GAS42, assembly GCF_050436565.1. Taxonomy (NCBI): domain Bacteria; kingdom Pseudomonadati; phylum Pseudomonadota; class Betaproteobacteria; order Burkholderiales; family Burkholderiaceae; genus Paraburkholderia; species Paraburkholderia sp. GAS42. The sequence continues at coordinate 262,133 of NZ_JBNDML010000008.1, forward strand.
GCTGCTCAACACGATCGCTTCGCGCTTTTCGGTGCAGGTCAGCGAACAGATCGCGGCAAAGTCGATCCCGGCGATCGGCGCAGTGCTGGGCGCGATGGTCAACACCGTCTTCATCGATCATTTCCAGCAGGTCGCGCACGGCCATTTCACCGTGCGGCGGCTGGAACGTCAGTACGGACAGCCGCTCGTCGAGGCGACGTATCAGACGATCGACGTCTCGCTCGACGGCTGATTCGCACGCGTCGACGTTGCCTCGTTGACGAAGGCGGCCGCGTTGTCGAGCGCCTTGCACGCCTCCGGAATAAACGGCGCGAAGATCTGCCACGCGTGCGGCATCTTCGCCCAGATTTCGCATTCGACGCGAACGCCCGCCGCGCGCGCCTTTTCGGCGACGCGTCGTGTGTCGTCCAGCAGCACTTCGGTGTCGCCAGCCTGCAGGAGGAGCGGCGGCAGGCCGTGCAGGTCGGCGTACAACGGCGACGCGTACGGATGCGTCGAGGACGTATCGCCCAGATAGATCTGCGCCGCGTGCGCGATGGCGGGGCCGCTGAACATCGGGTCGCGGCCATCGTTGGTGTGGATCGTATCGCCGGTTGCGGCGAGATCGGTCCATGGTGAAAACAGGAGGCCACCGGCGGGCAGCGGATCGCCGGCGTCGCGCAGCGCCACGAGCGTCGCAAGCGCGAGGCCACCGCCCGCGGAATCTCCGGCAATCACAATCGATCCGGCTGACACGCCATCCACAAGCAGCCGACGGTAGGCCGCGAGGGCATCATCAAGCGCGGCGGGAAAGCGATGCTCGGGTGCCAGGCGGTACTCAAGCGAGAACGTCCGCGCATTGGCGCGCCTGGCAAGTTCGAATACGAGCGAGCGATGCGATTGCGGCGAGCAGAAGTAATAGCCACCACCGTGCAGATAGAGAATGGTGCGTCGCGCCGCCGCTTGAGAAGAAGCAGGCGGTTCGAGCCATTCGCCACGAAGCGGCGTGTCGTCCGGACGGTACTGCTCGCGCAGTGTCCAGCCGCGCGGCACGCGTGGCGACCAGACACGTTTCGCGGTTAGCGCCCGGGCATGTTCGACGCTGATCTTCGGTTGCAGGGTCTGCGGATGGAACCGCCTGCGCAGAAACCAGCACGCGAGCGCACTTTGCCAGCTCATCGGCACAGCCTCCTCGAAAGGTAAGCGGTGATGGTACGTGCGATCGCTCGAACCGTGCTGGACGACGGGTTCTGGATTCCAGGACAGCGCAAGGCCGCCTCTGGCGGCCCGGCTGTTCCTCGTCCGTCAGTTCGCCGGCAACACCTGACCGCGGATTTCACCACTCGGATTCTGCGCGGTATGAACGTTGAAGTACCACTGTCCGCCCATCAGATCCGTCACCTGCTGTTCGGTCAACGTGGCCGACCCCTTGATCGGGTTCGCAAGCGCGCCCTTGTCGATCGGCACCTGCACCTTCGCGTTCTGGCCGACGGGCGCTGGGCCGTGAAAATGCGCCATCGTCACGGGACCTGACAGGTCGCCGTACGTGATTGTCCATCGCAGGGTTTTCGTCGACGTATCGAACGACGCACTCAGATCGCCGTGTCCGTGACTCACGCGCGGCGGTACTTCGCTGGAGGGTTGCAGATCGGCCTTCAGCTGGACCGTATCCGCGAATGCCACGCCCGATGCCAATGCCCACAATACGACAGCCAGATTCAGTCTGCGAATCGCGATCATCTAGTTCTCCTGGTCTTGTGTAGCGCCGGGTGCAAAGGGATCGATCGCACGGGGCGCACCACATACTAGTGCAAATCGGCTGACGTCGTTCGTCGCGCTCAAGTCGGGAGACGAAAAAAAAAAGCACCGCGAACGGTGCTTTTTTCAGCTATGAGAGCGGCATCAAAGCGCGCTTTAGAAGCGGTGACGCAGACCCGTCGATACAACGGCCTGGTTACGTGACGAGGACGGCGCATTCGTACCGAAGACCTGTGTCGGGATCAACGCACCATTGCCACCGGCAGAGTAGACGCCTTCTGCATAGCTTCCCAGGGCCGGCAATCGTCCCCGGTGTTCCGGAAGAAACGCTGCTGCGCTATAACACAGGTGGCAGCGCCCTGATGACCGGAACATCACTGGTGCCCG